>NZ_KV821811.1:0-1623 GCF_001815745.1 Corynebacterium sp. HMSC064E07
AAAAACAAAAAATAGCCACACGCCACCAACACGATGACACATGACACAAAGAAAAAATAATCTCCTTAGAAAGGAGGTGATCCAGCCGCACCTTCCGGTACGGCTACCTTGTTACGACTTCGTCCCAATCGCCAATCCCACCTTCGACAGCTCCCCCACAAAAAATGTGTTAGGCCACTGGCTTCGGGTGTTACCGACTTTCATGACGTGACGGGCGGTGTGTACAAGGCCCGGGAACGTATTCACCGCAGCGTTGCTGATCTGCGATTACTAGCGACTCCGACTTCACGGGGTCGAGTTGCAGACCCCGATCCGAACTGAGACCGGCTTTGCGGGATTAGCTCGCCCTCACGGACTGGCAACCCACTGTACCGACCATTGTAGCATGTGTGAAGCCCTGGACATAAGGGGCATGATGATTTGACGTCATCCCCACCTTCCTCCGAGTTAACCCCGGCAGTTTCTTACGAGTCCCCACCACAACGTGCTGGCAACATAAGACAAGGGTTGCGCTCGTTGCGGGACTTAACCCAACATCTCACGACACGAGCTGACGACAACCATGCACCACCTGTATACAAGCCACAAGGGAAACACCATCTCTGGCGCGATCCTGTATATGTCAAGCCCAGGTAAGGTTCTTCGCGTTGCATCGAATTAATCCACATGCTCCGCCGCTTGTGCGGGCCCCCGTCAATTCCTTTGAGTTTTAGCCTTGCGGCCGTACTCCCCAGGCGGGGCGCTTAATGCGTTAGCTACGGCACGGATCCCGTGGAAGGAAACCCACACCTAGCGCCCACCGTTTACGGCATGGACTACCAGGGTATCTAATCCTGTTCGCTCCCCATGCTTTCGCTCCTCAGCGTCAGTTACTGCCCAGAGACCCGCCTTCGCCACCGGTGTTCCTCCTGATATCTGCGCATTTCACCGCTACACCAGGAATTCCAGTCTCCCCTACAGTACTCAAGTTATGCCCGTATCGCCTGCACGCCCGGAGTTAAGCCCCGGAATTTCACAGACGACGCGACAAACCACCTACGAGCTCTTTACGCCCAGTAATTCCGGACAACGCTCGCACCCTACGTATTACCGCGGCTGCTGGCACGTAGTTAGCCGGTGCTTCTTCTCCATCTACCGTCAGAAACCCTTCGTCGATGGTGAAAGGAGTTTACA
Source organism: Corynebacterium sp. HMSC064E07 (assembly GCF_001815745.1). NCBI lineage: Bacteria > Bacillati > Actinomycetota > Actinomycetes > Mycobacteriales > Corynebacteriaceae > Corynebacterium > Corynebacterium sp. HMSC064E07. The sequence continues at coordinate 1,174 of NZ_KV821811.1, forward strand.
ACCCGAAGGCCGTCATCCCCCACGCGGCGTCGCTGCATCAGGCTTCCGCCCATTGTGCAATATTCCCCACTGCTGCCTCCCGTAGGAGTCTGGGCCGTGTCTCAGTCCCAATGTGGCCGTCCACCCTCTCAGGCCGGCTACCCGTCGCCGCCTTGGTAGGCCATTACCCCACCAACAAGCTGATAGGCCGCGGGCCCATCCCACACCGAAAAAACTTTCCACCACACCCTCACGGTGCGGTCCTATCCGGTATTAGACCCAGTTTCCCAGGCTTATCCCGAAGTGCAGGGCAGGTCACCCACGTGTTACTCACCCGTTCGCCACTCGTGTACCCCAGCAAGCTGGAGCCTTACCGTTCGACTTGCATGTGTTAAGCACGCCGCCAGCGTTCGTCCTGAGCCAGGATCAAACCCTCCATCAAAAACCCTTCAAATCAGAAGAATCAAAAAA
>NZ_KV821812.1:0-94735 GCF_001815745.1 Corynebacterium sp. HMSC064E07
CTGAAAATCAGACACACTTTTTGTCACTTAACCCTTTTTGCGTATCGTGTTCGTTATGGGCTTCAAAACTAATCTCTTTGCACTCTCAGATGAACTGCCGCGAACGAATATTTTGAATTATCCTCCTGCGAGCGCAGAGGAGACTCTTGCGCAATTGGACAAGATTTGGCCAGGGAAATTCGCCTTTGATTCCGAAGAAACCATTGAGGATGGTCATAATTGGTACTTCCACGCGGTAGCGTTTGGGCCAACGCTGCTTTTCGGGACCGACGACGTATACGACCTTATTGAGGACCCAGCGTTGGCGAACGATCCTCGCGAAAGTTGGTCACTGTGCATCAATAGTGTTGTCGATTTCTGCCACTATAAGACTCCTACCAGGGAATTAGAAGCAAGCTGCGAAGACTATGATTTTGACATGCAGCGGTTTTTCAGCTCTGGACGACTGTTGGATTTTGAGGTACCGTTCGCTAACGGTGAACACGTCGAGGTACTACATCCGACGGATGTGGCTGAATGGGAACAAACCCATGGCAGTGTGGCGCCCAAGGATAAAAATGGTGAGGTAAGTTACCTTTTCCATCCGCTGGAGCTAGGTAATGCTGCGGTTAAATGGATTTTCGGCATCGAGGGAGAAACACCATTGCAGGATAGTGTGATGGATTCACTGCCTGACTGCTCCCATGTTAATGGGTTACCGATGTACAACTTCGTGGAGCGCCGTTAAGAGCGTACGGGTAGGCTGCGTTTCAGCTGCGCAATTCCGTAGTAGCGACTCCCCATGCCGTCGATGACATCGATGGTGGTGGCAGTGTTGTCGTGATGATTAATGGGTTAATAACAAAGGGCGAGCGTGCGGCGAAGCAATTGACTGCACTCGGTAAACGGGTGCGGGCGAAGTCGCGAAACATGCGGTTCGAAGTTGAGTAGTGTTTTGCGTGTTAGTATTAGCAGTCCTTTGTATTGAACCGTTTTGCCGGATCCCAAATGGGTCTTTGTCAGCGAAGGGGCACTTCAGGCCCCACGCTAAATGGGGTCTAGCTACGAATCGTTACGCACAGGTAGAGATAGATAGGGAGTAGCCAAAAATGGCAGATCCAGCACGCGCGCGCAGGCTGTCCAAGCGTATTCAGGAGATTGTCGCCAGCGCAATTGAGCGTGAGATTAAGGACCGGCGGCTGGAGTTTGTGACTATCACCGACTGCCGCGTCACCGGCGATTTGCACGACGCCACAGTTTTCTACACTGTGCGCGGACGTACGCTCGACGAGGAACCGGACTACGAGTCGGCAGCAGCAGTGCTGGAAAAGGCGAAGGGGCAGCTACGTTCCCTGGTCGGTCGTGGCACCGGTGTGCGCTACACACCGACGCTGGCTTTTGAGGTTGACACGGTGCCGGAGATTTCCGCGCACCTTGAGGAGCTGCTCGATAAGACTCGCGCGCGCGACGCGGAATTGGCTGAGCAGGCTAGAAACGCAAAGCCCGCAGGCGATGCCAACCCATACCGCGACGAGGAGTAAAACTCTCCACCGGCCACATCTATCGATGAAAGGGGCACCCACGTGACCACTTCTCCGCAGGCTCAGGAGCAGGCAGCTCACCAGCTTTCCCAGGCGATTAATCGCCGCATGTCCAAGCCGATTCAGCAGATGCAGGATATGCTTGCCGACGCCAAGAAGGTCGGCGTCATTGCCCATGTTCACCCCGATGCGGATGCGATTGGTGCTGCATCTGCGATGGTCATGGCACTTGTACAGCGTGGCATTTCGGCTGTAGCCAGCTACGGTGAGAGCGATTTGCCAGCCAAGTCGCTGTTGACCATCCCCGGATGGGAGCGATTTGTCGAGTACACGGACTTGGATGAAGACATTGACACGTGGGTGACTGTCGACTGCGCAAGCCCGGGGCGCCTCGGTGCGCTGGAAGATCGCGTGATGGCCTCCGACCGCGTTATCAATGTTGACCATCACGCGACCAACACTCGCTTTGGGTCCGTCAACATGGTTGACGAACGCGCAGAGTCCTCGACCATGGTGCTCCTGGACTTCTTTGGTGTCTGGGGTATCAAGCTGACCACGCCGATGGCTCATGCTCTCTATGCAGGGCTGTTGACGGACACCGCATCGTTCCAGTTCGGCCATTCCCGCATGCACACTGCAGCGGCGCGCCTGCTGGATACGGGGCTCAATCCGCGCACGATTGGTGCACAGCTGCTGGAAGAACATCCGTTTGCCTACCTTCCATTCCTGGGCAAGGTGCTTTCCACCGCGACATTGGTGCCCGAGTGGGGCGACGGCGCTGGCCTAATCCACGTCGTCATTGAGCACGACCAGACCGCCGAAGTTGGCCACGATGAGATTGAATCGGTCGTGGACATTGTGCGTACGACTAATGCGGCCGACGTCTGTGCCGTGCTTAAGGAGTATGAGCCAAACCAGTGGGCCGTCTCGCTGCGTTCTCGCGAGCTTGTCGATGTCTCCCAGGTCGCCCTGGAAATTGGCGGCGGTGGCCACGAGCGTGCCGCCGGTCTGACTCGGGAGTGCAGCAAGGATGAGCTGCTGCAGGCCATCCTGGACACCAGCGATGTCGCAGCCCAGGCACGCCGAGGCACGAGCGAGGCCTAGGGGATTGTCGGACTCGCGAGAAACTCAGGAGCGCACTGAGATTGAGCAAACTGGCATAGAGCGAACCGGGCACAGTGCGAAGTCAGATGTCAGCCTTCGCGCAATCGTTTCGCTGGCGCTGCCAGCGTTGGGTGTTCTTGCCGCGCCCGCACTCTATGTGCTGCTGGATACGGCTGTCATTGGTCGGCTTGGAGCTGTCCAGCTTGCGGCGCTTGCCGCTGGTTCGACGGTATTTTCCGTGGTAACTACGCAGCTCACTTTCTTGGCTTACGGCACGACCGCCCGATCAGCGCGAGCCTTTGGCAGGGGCAACGTGGACGAGGCGGTTGAAGAGGGATTGCAAGCGACGTGGGTCGCCATCTTTGTGGGCCTTAGCCTCTTTGCCATCATCGTGGGGTTGGCACCAGTATTTACCGGTTGGTTAGCTCCTCATCCGGAGGTCGCTCATGATGCCGGGCAGTGGTTGCGAGTTGCTGCCTTCGCCATTCCGCTGACGTTGATTGCGCAGGCTGGAAATGGTTGGTTGCGCGGTATCCAAAACACCCGCGCGCCGCTGCTATTTGTGCTCTCAGGCCTTGTTCCGGCCGCCATTGTGATTGTGCCGCTGGTCCGCGCCTTCGGCCTCGAGGGCTCTGCGCTGGCCGTTCTCTTCGGCGAATTGATTACCGGCGGACTGTTCCTCCGCAGTCTTTTCAAAGAGTGCTCTAGCCGCAAGCTTTCCATGCGCCCGAATGGCGCCATTATCAAAAGCCAGCTGGTCCTCGGCCGCGATCTCATCGTTCGCTCCTTGTCCTTCCAGGTAGCGTTCCTCTCCGCCGCAGCGGTTGCTGGCCGCGTTGGGCCGACCACGCTCGGTGGGCACCAGGTCATGCTGCAACTGTGGAACCTGATTTCGTTGGTGCTCGACTCGCTAGCGATTGCTGCACAGACGCTCGTCGGTGCAGCGTTGGGCGGTAGCTCCACGGCCGTTGCCCGCTGGACTGGCAAGCGCGTGACGGTCTGGTCAAGCGTCATTGCCCTCGGCCTAGCGGCTGTTTTCGCAGTAGGTAATGCCAGCATCGTCCGCATTTTTACCGACGCAACAGGCGTGATTGACGCAGTCACCGCCGGACCATGGTGGATTCTTGTCGCAATGATTCCTATCGGCGGTGTCGTCTTCGCGCTCGATGGCGTGTTGCTCGGCGCCGGCGACGCAGCCTTCCTCCGTAACGCCACCGTTAGCGCGGTCCTGTGCGGATTCCTCCCACCGGTCTGGCTGGCGCAGGCATTTGGCTGGGGGCTGACCGGCGTGTGGTGCGGTCTCTTGGCCTTCATGATTCTGCGACTAATCTTTGTCGCTACCCGTTTCCGTGGAGAGAAATGGTACGGCATCAGCGCATGAGTGTGCTTGCCGACGTCCAGGAGTATCTGGCCAGGCATTTGCCCGCCGGTAGCCGGCTAGTTATTGACTCCAATGCCGAGCGTCCGTTTAGTGATGCGGAATTGCAGCAGCTCCGTAGCGCTGAGTTGAGGCTGTCTGATAGTGCAGCACCTGTTCGAATCCGTGATTTCACCCGAGGGCGCCTCGCTGCGCATGAGGCGGTGCAACGGCTAGGAGAGCCTGCCCCACATGGGATTGGCATGTCGACCACCGGAGCGCCGCTGTGGCCGCGAGGAGTCGTGGGGTCAATTAGCCATTGCGACGGGGCCGTGGCAGCCGTGTCCGCGAGCGCTGAACAGCTGCAGGGGATTGGCATCGATGTCGAGGTCGAGCAGACTCTAGAGTTAGGAATCATCGAGGCAGTCTTGCGCACTGACGAAGCACGCCTTGACCCGCTGGTGCAATTTAGCGCCAAGGAATCAATGTACAAACTCTGGGAGCCGATAGTCGGGCAGTGGCTAGACTTCGACGAAGTCTCCGTCCAACTGCGAAAGAAACGGATAGCAGCGCGAGGTTTTTCCCGAGGACTCACAGGCGGACCTTTACAGCTAACGTTTCACCGTGAGATTCCCGACGCCTTCTGCGGAGTAAAAGGCTTCTGGGCTCGCGGTGCAGGCATCGTTGCAACCGCGGTGTGGCTCGAGCAGTCTTAAAATCCTTGAGAGGTAGTCACAGCGTGGCCGGGCGCACCACGAAGACCGTCTTAGCCCGTTTGCCAGATTCTGTGAGCAGCGCCGGAACCTTTCCCGTTGGTGACACCGCCGCATAGACTCCAGGTTTTCCGATCGGCTCCAGCCACTTGCCCTGAGCCAAATCAGCCGCCTGCTGTTCAGTAATTTCGCGGGTATCAAAGCAACGCAGGCAGGCCTCGTCCAGACTCATCGGCAGCAAGGAAGCGGCGCGCTCCGGGACTGGGCGTCGCATCTCCGCAATTTCTGGATGGGCGGTGTCGAACTGCTCGGCCTTCGCCGTGAGCTCGTCGATAGTCAACGCCTCATCAATAGTGAAAACGCCGGCGGCAGTACGCCGCAGAGCAGTGAGATGACCACCGACTCTCAGTGCATCCCCCAAGTCACGAGCTAGGGCGCGGATGAAAGTGCCGGCAGAGCAGTCGACCTCCACGTCGATATCGATGCACTCCCCGGGGCGCGAAGGATCGGAGTCGTGGCGGATGTCCAGAACCTCATAGCGGGTGATCGTCACTGGGCGCGCAGGGATATCGACCTTCTCACCACGGCGGATGCGCTCGTAGGCGCGGACACCGTCAATCTTCACCGCTGATACCGCCGCGGGTTTTTGCATGATTGTGCCGGTGAACTTCGCAATTTCCGCTCGAACCATTTCATCAGTCACCGATGCCGCCGAGGATTCGGAGAGCAACTCGCCTTCGGCGTCGTCGGTAAGCGTGGCAGCGCCGAGTCGAATGGTGGCTTGGTAGGACTTCGTGTCGGCGTGGACATGTGGCAGGAAACGGGTGCCGCGGCCGATGCCGAGGACGAGCACACCGGTGGCCATTGGGTCGAGGGTACCGGAGTGGCCGACCTTCTTGGTGCGGAAGATGCGACGGAGTTTGCCCACTACATCGTGGCTTGTCCAGTCTTGGGGCTTGTCGACGATAACAATGCCGGAGTCTGCAATCGGATCGAAGTCGGTCATAGACGCAATCCTATGTTGCGCTATATGCGGTGTGTTAAACGGTGACCAGTTACACTGGCTCTTTGTGGAGATTTGGTATGGCTTGGACAATGCACCCGAAGACCTGGGGGACACGGTCGTAACCATCGGAGTGTTCGATGGTATTCATCTTGGGCATAAGCGCCTGATAGCTGCTGCGGTCAGTGACGCTCGCGCTCGTGGCGTGAAATCGCTGTTGATGACTTTCGACCCCAATCCCGTAGCGCTGTTTGCCCCGGATAAGGTGCCGCCGGCGCTGTCCACCGTTTCCCGTCGTGCCGAGCTGGCAGAGGCGGAGGGAATCGATGCCATGCTCGTCGTGCCTTTCGACAAGAACTTCTCCAGTATCCCCGCTGAAGATTTTGTACGCACCGTTGTCCGCGACAAACTGAATGCACAGGCCGTCTTCGTTGGCCAGAACTTCACCTATGGGCAGAAGGCCGCAGGTACCGCCGAGACTATGCCGGAGCACGGCCGTAAGTGTGGGGTCGACGTCACCATCGTCGACCTCCTCGACGTCACTGCCGCGGACTCGACCGAACGTGTTTCGTCGACACGTATTCGCGGTTTGCTTGCCGACGGAGCGGTGTCCGCAGCCGCCTCGTGTCTCGGGTACTTCTACCGTGTCGATGGTGACGTTATTCCCGGTCAGGGGCGTGGGGGAGCGCAGCTGGGCTTTCCGACCGCCAATATTGACTTCGCCGAGGGCTTGGCAGTCCCGGCTGATGGTGTCTACGCGGCATGGTTTACGGCTCAGCCGACGGCAGCCCGCCCGGAGCCGGACCCGAAGGGCGATATCGAGTTTGGGGTGCGCTACCCAGCAGCCGTGTCGGTGGGCACTAATGTGACCTTTGGAGACACTGATCGAACGGTCGAGGCCTACGTGATTGACCGTCACGCGGACCTCTACGGCGCCGCCGGGCAGGTTGAGTTTGTCGATCGGATTCGCGGAATGGAGAAGTTCGACTCGGTCGAGGAGCTCATTGACCGGATGAACCAGGACGTAGTAGACACCGAGGCCATTTTGGCAAAGACCGATTAGCTGTTAAAGTAAAACGCTGGCTGTGACTGCGGTCCACAAGCAGTTGCGAGGAATCAGCTGCCAAAAGCTGTTTGGTTCCGGGAAAGCCGAGAATGTGGACTGAAAAAACGACCATAATTTGATTCAAGGAGTTAGATTTACATGGCTTTGAGCACTGCAGAAAAGGCTGAGATCCTCAAGGAGTTCGGCCTGCACGAGACCGACACCGGTTCCCCGGAGGCTCAGATTGCACTGCTGACCGCTCGTATTCGTCAGCTGACCGAGCACCTGAAGTTCCACAAGCACGATCACCACTCCCGTCGTGGTCTGCTGCTGCTGGTCGGTCGCCGCAAGGGCCTGCTGCAGTACCTGCAGGACAACGACGTTGAGCGCTACCGTAAGCTGATCGAGCGCCTTGGTCTGCGTCGCTAAGGTTCTCCTTAAGGTCCTGTTTGTCAGAGCTTCATTGGTGTAAGTTGCTCTGTTAATTCAAGGCTTTTAAGCTTTTTAGACTCGCCGTTTGGGTTTCCATTGGATGGAAGCTCACGGCGGGTCTTTTTTTTGATCACTTGTCGTTGTGGTATTCACTCATCGATGCGCTGTAGCGTGGCCACAAGTGAATACCTCATCGACAGGTGGAGGGGCTGATCGAAAGCGTGCGCATAAGTGCCGGGGCACCATCGATAAGACACGGTAATTCGTCGATAAGACACGGTAAACCATCGATGAGTCAAGAAAAGTCATCGATAAGTGCCCCCCGCCCCGCAAACTCCTAGAACCCCGCGTAGGTGCAAGAACCCAGATGCAGTGAGAGATCTCCGATCCGTCCAATACGAGAACTTTCCGCGTTAGCTGGTAGAATGCGTGACGCAAACGAAGTTCATTCGATCTTTTACAGGCGACATCGATGATCGCCGCTATTTCTAGGAGTAAGAAACCTATGGCCAACAGCAAGGCTGTTGAATTTTTCTTTGATGAGGATTTCGGTATTACCGAGGCCGTTGCCACCATCGACAATGGTGATTTCGGCACCCGCACCATTCGCTTTGAAACGGGCCAGCTGGCTCGTCAGGCCGATGGTTCGGTGACCACCTACTTGGACGAGGAGACCATGCTCCTGTCCACCGTCACCGCTTCCAACCAGCCCCGCGAGGGCTTTGATTTCTTCCCGCTGACCGTCGACGTTGAAGAGCGTATGTACGCTGCGGGCAAGATTCCGGGTTCGTTCTTCCGCCGTGAGGGCCGCCCGTCTACCGATGCCATCCTGGCATGTCGTCTGATTGACCGTCCGCTGCGTCCGACCTTCGTCAAGGGCCTGCGCAACGAGGTACAGGTTGTTGTCACCGTCATGTCCTGGGATCCGAAGGACCGTTACGACGTTGTCGCAATCAACGGCGCGTCAGCTGCAACTCAGCTTTCCGGGCTGCCGGTCTCCGGCGCTGTCGGTGGCGTCCGCATCGCGCTTGTTGCTGATGACAAGCACCCAGAGGGTGCATGGGTCGCTTTCCCGACCGAGGAGCAGCACGAGCAGGCTCTGTTCGAGATGGTCGTCGCTGGCCGTATCGTCACCCGCAAGCGTCGCGGCAAGAACGTCGAAGATGTCGCCATCATGATGGTGGAGGCCGGAGCAGGGGAGACCGTCGTCAAGCGTATTGCTGACGGTGCACCGGCGCCGACCGAGGACATCGTCGCCGCTGGCCTCGAGGCAGCAAAGCCGCACATCAAGGTTCTGTGTGAGGCACAGAAGGGTCTGGCTGAGCGCGCAGCGAAGGAAACGCAGGAGTTCCCGCTGTTCCCGGCATACAGCGATGAGATTTTTAACGCAGTCGAGAAGAAGTCCGCTAAGAAGCTGGCCAAGCTGCTCACCATTCCGGGTAAGCAGGAACGAGATGACGCCACCAATGAGTACATGGAGGACGTCGAGGGGCAGCTGCTGGAGCGCTTCGTATCCGATGATGTCGACGAGCAAGCTGCATCTAAGCAGATTCGCGCTGCATACAACGCAGTGATGAAGCAGATTGTCCGTGAGAAGATTCTGGCTGAGGGCTTCCGCATCGATGGTCGCGGTGTCACCGACATTCGTGACCTGGGCGTTGAGGTCGGTCTGATTCCGCGTGCCCACGGCTCTTCGCTGTTTGAGCGCGGCGAGACCCAGATTCTGGGTGTCACCACTTTGGATATGCTGAAGATGGAGCAGCAGATTGACTCGCTGACTCCTGTTACCTCCAAGCGCTACATCCACCACTACAACTTCCCGCCGTACTCCACCGGCGAGACCGGTCGTGTTGGCTCTCCGAAGCGCCGCGAGATTGGTCACGGAGCACTGGCTGAGCGTGCTCTGCTGCCGGTCGTGCCGTCCCGCGAGGAGTTCCCGTACACCATTCGCCAGGTCTCCGAGGCTCTTGGATCCAATGGTTCGACTTCCATGGGCTCGGTCTGTGCTTCGACTCTGTCGCTGTACAACGCCGGTGTGCCGCTGAAGGCCCCGGTTGCCGGTATCGCCATGGGCCTGGTTTCCGGCGAGGTTGACGGTGAGAACCGCTTCGTCGCGCTGACCGATATCCTCGGTGCCGAAGACGCATTCGGTGACATGGACTTCAAGGTCGCTGGTACTGCTGACTTCATTACCGCACTGCAGCTGGACACTAAGCTCGACGGTATTCCGTCGAAGGTTCTGGCCGATGCCCTGTCCCAGGCTCGTGACGCACGTCTGGCCATCCTCTCCACCATGGCTGAGGTCATCGAGTCTCCGGACGAGATGAGCGGTCTCGCTCCGAAGATCACCACCGTTAAGGTTCCAGCGTCCAAGATCGGTGAGCTCATCGGCCCGAAGGGCAAGACAATCAACGGCATCACCGAGGAAACCGGTGCTGATATCTCCATCGAGGACGACGGCACCGTATTTGTCTCGGCAACTTCCGGTAAGGCTGCGGACGCTGCAATTGAGCAGATTAATGCGATTGCTAACCCGCAGCTGCCGAAGGTCGGCGAGCGCTACCTGGGCACTGTCGTGAAGACTGTCGCTTTCGGTGCTTTCGTTTCCCTGACTCCGGGCCGTGACGGTCTGATTCACATCTCCAAGCTCGGTGGCGACAAGCGCATCGAGAAGGTTGAGGATGTTATCAATGTCGGCGACAAGATTCAGGTCGAAATCGCTGATATCGACAACCGCGGCAAGATCTCGCTGGTTCCGGTCGAGGACGACTAACCGCCTGTCGTAGACAGTAAGTAGACAAAAGCGGCTAGGCACTGCGCCTAGGCGCTTTTTGTTTCGCTCAAAGCGAGAACTACTGCAATGCGATCTTCTTCCGCTGCGGCTTGAGCAGTGTGGTCAGGAAGATCAGCACCACGCCAAGACCCGCGGCGGTAAACATCGCAATGCTATAGCCACGAATCAGGTCGTCGGTTGCAGGAGCTGCTGCACCAGCGCCGGAAAGACCCGCGGCAATGACAGTCGACAGCGCGACAAAAAGTGCAGTACCAACCGCGCCTGCAACCTGCTGCAGCGTGTTCAGGATCGCTGAGCCATCCGGGTAGAGGTTCTTGGGAAGATCGCCAAGGCCGAATGTGAACAGTGGAGTAAACAGCAGCCCCAAGCCAATCTCAAAGACGATGTGGCAGGCGACAATCCACCACAGCGGAGTGGACGCCGAGATAAAGCCGAGCCCGAAGAGACCGAGGGCGAGAATAATAGAACCAGGGATTGCCAGCGGACGCGGACCGTAGGTGTCGAAAAGGCGGCCAACAGCCGGACCCATAAGCCCCATAATCAGCGGGCCGGGCATCACAATTAGTCCAATGGTTTTGACATCAACACCGCGCAGGTTGAGGTAGAGCGGCAGAATGATGATCACACCGAACATCAGCATAAAGCCGAAAGTCAGGATGGTTGTGGACAGTGTGAAGCTCTTGGTGCGGAAGGTCCGAAGGTCCAGCAGAGCTCGGTTTCGTGGTGCCAAGCGGCGCTGACGCATGATGAAGAGCACCAGTAGCACGATTCCGGCTGCGCAGAGGATTCCGTCGATAAGCGAAAATTCGGCACCCACACGGCTGAGCGCATACACGAGCGGACCGAATGCGCCTGCGCTGAGGAACACCGAGAGAATATCGATGGGCTTGGCGGAGTTTTCCTCGATGTTGGGCACGAGGATGACGCCGACCACGAGCACAATCAGGCCGAGCGGCAGCATCGTGTCGAAGAGCGCATGCCAATTGTTGTTTGCAATCTCCAGAATTAAACCGGAGACAGTTGGGCCGATAGCAGGTGCGACGGCGATGACTATGCTCATGCGTCCCATCATGCGACCGCGCTCATGTTCCGGTACCACATTGAGAACCGTGGTCATCAGTAGTGGCAGCAACACTGCGGTGCCGGAGGCTTGAACAACGCGTGCGAGCAGCAGGATTGCAAAACCTGGCGCGAAGGCACCGATGAGAGTGCCTACGACAAATAGCCCCTGGCTGATCGCGAAAAGAGTGCGGAAGCGCACTGAGGCAATGAGAAATCCAGTGACCGGAATGACAACAGCCATGGTCAGCAGGAATGACGTTGTCAGCCATCCGGCAGTCGCTGCGCTGATGTTAAGGTCCGCCTTAACGACGGGAATTGCGACACTCATGACCGTCTCGTTCAAGATAGCCATAAATGCCGCAGCTAGTAGCACATAAATGGCCATGTAAGCGTTTTTCGGCGCTTTGGCCTGTGCTGCTTCCGAACTTGGGCTCAATTCGGAATCTTCAGATTCAGAAACCAAGAGAAGTCACTTTCTAGATATAGGTACTGAAATAAGTAATTTTCTAAGATGTTGCGGCTTAGCGCAAGAAAATCCCCATCGTAAGCCGACAAAACGGCAAAGCCGACGGGGGCATTGGCACACAAGTTGCCCAACACATTCTAAGGTAAGGGATAGAGATGAACCCGTTGGGAAAGGACAAGAGAGCTGTGAGCAATATCAAGGTCGGCGTACTTGGCGCCAAGGGTAAGGTAGGGTCCACCATCTGCGAGGCAGTTGAAGCCGCCGACGATTTGGAGCTGGCAGCGGGTCTCGACTCGGGCGATGACCTGAATGAACTTGTCACGGCTGGTGTGCAGACCATTGTTGACTTTACTCAGCCCGACGCTGTGATGGGCAATCTTGAGTTCTGTATTAAGAATGGCATCAACGCCGTCGTGGGTACCACGGGCTTTACCAAGGAGCGCCTCGATCAGGTGCAGCGCTGGCTTGACGACGCCGACGGTGCCGCCAATGTCCTTGTTGCACCGAACTTCGCAATCTCCGCAGTATTGACCATGAAGATGGCAGAGCTAGCCGCTCCGTACTTCGAGTCCGCTGAAGTTATCGAAATGCACCATCCTTTTAAAAAGGATGCCCCCTCGGGCACCGCTATCCACACTGCTGAGGCTATTGCCCGTGCTCGCAAGGAAGCAGGCATGGGGGAGCAGCCCGATGCCACTGAGCAGACTCTGGATGGTGCTCGCGGCGCCGATGTCGAGGGCATTCCGGTACACGCAGTACGCATGACCGGTTCGGTGGCTCACGAGACCGTTATCTTCGGCACTGAAGGACAGTCGCTCACCATCAAGCAGGACTCCTACTCGCGCACCAGCTTTGTGCCGGGTGTGCTGCTGGGCGTGCGTAAAATTGAGGATTTTCCGGGCCTGACTGTGGGACTGGAGCCGTTCCTGGGACTGTAATTGCCAGGAGTTCACTGAAAATGTCTGAAAACGTCACTCTCAAGGCGCAACTGATTGCCTCGACCAATTTCTTCCCACCTGAGGACATCGACTTTGATACCGATGCCGACGGTGGGGAAGCATTAATTGAGTTCTCTGGCCGGGCTTGTTATGAAACGTGGGACAAGCCCAATCCACGGACAGCGACCAATAGGGGCTATCTGCGGCATGTGCTCGAGGTAGGCCACACCTCACTTTTTGAACACGCAAGTGCAAGCATCTATGTCCGTGGGCTGTCGCGCTCGTGTGCACATGAACTCACACGGCACCGTCACTTTTCCTTTTCGCAGTTGTCGCAGCGGTTTGTGCCGACCAGTTCCAACAATGTTGTAGTTCCTCCCGCAATTGCGGAGGACCCGGATCTGTTGCGAGTTTTCGAAAGCGCGGTTGATCAGTCCCGTTTCGCCTATGGTGAGTTATTAGACGCACTGGAAGAGAAGTGGGCCGATGAGCCCAACGCTATCTTGCGGCGAAAGCAGGCACGCCAGGCAGCCCGGGCGGTTTTGCCCAATGCCACCGAAACTCGAATCGTGGTTACTGGTAATTTCCGGTCTTGGCGCCACTTCATTTCGATGCGTGCGACCGAGCATGCCGATGCTGAAATTCGGGAGTTGGCAGTGGCATGTCTGCGGGAGCTGCAGCGCTGCGCTCCTGTTGCTTTTGGGGATTTTGAGATCAACACTCTGAAGGATGGGTCGGTCGTCGCGTCGAGTCCTTACGCCTTCGAGGGGTAATCGCACGTACAGTGTGAAGATATAGTCGATTGAGATTTTTAAGAAAAGGTAGTCAACAATGAGCACAGGAATTGCGTCAACTCGCGGTGCTGACATTTTCGGCACTGTCGCCGTAGCTATGGTGACCCCTTTTGATAAGGACGGAAGCCTCGATGTCAAGGCAGGTGTGCAGCTCGCTGGGCACCTTGTAGACGGCGGCTGCGATGCACTCATTCTGGCCGGTACTACTGGCGAGTCGCCTACTACGACCGTTGAGGAAAAGCTTGAGCTTCTCCGAGCTGTCCGCGCAGAGATGGGCGATAAGGTCAAGCTTGTGGCCGGTGCCGGTACCAATGACACGGCCGAGTCTATTGAGCTGGCAAAGGCTTCTGTGGAAGCGGGCGCGGATGCGCTGCTCGTCGTCACGCCGTATTATTCCAAGCCGTCCCAGGAGGGCCTGTACCGCCACTTTACGGCGGTGGCCGACGCAACCGAGGCTCCGGTGTGCCTGTATGACATTCCGCCCCGTTCGGTTATTCCGATTGAAGTTGATACCATTTACCGGTTGGCGGAGCACCCGAGAATCCAGGCTGTTAAGGACGCCAAGGGAGACTTGGGAGCTGCCGCCGGCATTATCGCTAATACTGATTTGGCGTGGTACTCCGGTGACGATGTGCTGAACCTTCCGTGGCTGTCGATTGGCGCCACCGGGTTCATTTCCGTTATTGGACATGCAGCCCCGCAGCTGCTGGCCGAGGTGCGCTCTTGTTTTGACAAGGGTGACCTTGCTGGTGCGCAGGCAGCCCACGCGAAGATGACTCCGCTGTTTGCCGCTCAGGCTGCACTTGGCGGTGTAAGTTTTGCTAAGTCCGCTCTGCGTCTGCAGGGCATTGAGATAGGAGATCCACGCTTGCCGCAAATTGCAGCAAATGACCAGCAGCTTGAGGTGCTTGAAGAAGCTATGCGGAAGGCAGGTGTTCTGTAGTGGCTGAAGGACGCAATCGCGCCCGCAAGGTAACTCGTAAGGCCGGTCCGCCTTCCGAGTCTGACGTGGCTGCAGCAGAGCAGTCCAAGAACTCTGCATCCAAGGGCTCCGACAAAGGTCGAGCTAACTCGAACGGCTCGAAGTCCTCGCAGCGTTCCGGTGATCGTAAGAACGCCGGCAACGCTAAGAAGTCCCAAGGTTCGTCGAATTCTTCCAACCGCGGTTCTCGTGGTGGTCGCGGTGGCCGTGGCGGTAACCGCGGAAATAATTCGCGGGGTGGCCGTGGCGGGCGTGGCGGCAACCGTCGTAACGTAGTGCAGTCGATGCAGGGTGCAGACTTGACGCAACGTCTGCCCGCGCCGCCGAAGGCCCCCAAGGACGGTCTGCGTGTGGTCGCGCTGGGTGGTATTTCCGAAATCGGTCGCAATATGACCGTGTTGGAGTACAAAAACCGACTGATTATCGTCGACTGTGGCGTGCTGTTCCCGAGCTCGGATGAGCCGGG
This sequence comes from Corynebacterium sp. HMSC064E07, assembly GCF_001815745.1. Lineage (NCBI taxonomy): Bacteria > Bacillati > Actinomycetota > Actinomycetes > Mycobacteriales > Corynebacteriaceae > Corynebacterium > Corynebacterium sp. HMSC064E07. The sequence continues at coordinate 14,677 of NZ_KV821812.1, forward strand.
TGTTGACCTGATTCTGCCTGACTTCTCCTACATGGAAGACAAGTGGGATCGCGTGGAAGCTCTCGTGGTCACCCACGGTCACGAGGATCACATCGGTGCTATCCCTTGGTTGCTCAAGCAGCGCGCGGACATCCCGATTATTGCTTCCCGCTTTACCTTGGCACTGATTCAGGCCAAGACACAGGAGCACCGTCAGCGCCCGAAGGTCATCGAGGTCAACGACACCAGCCACATTCAGCGTGGTCCGTTCGATCTGCGTTTCTTCAACGTCAACCACTCGATTCCGGAGTGCCTTGGCATCGTCATTAAGACCGGAGCTGGCATGGTTGTCCACACCGGTGACGTGAAGATGGACCAGACCCCGCCGGACGGAAAGCCGACTGACCTGCCGGCGCTGAGCCGCTACGGTGATGAGGGAATCGACCTCTTCTTGTGTGAGTCCACCAACGCCACAATCCCGGGCTTCTCCGGTTCCGAGGCGGAGTTGGCTCCGACCCTGCGTCGTCTGATTATGGACGCAAAGCAGCGCGTTATCGTTGCGGCTTTCGCGTCGAATGTCTACCGCGTTCAGGCTGTTATCGATGCAGCTGTCAAGGCTGGACGAAAGGTCGCGTTCAACGGCCGCTCCATGATTCGCAACATGCGTATCGCGCAGGAGTTGGGTCTGCTGACCGCGCCAGAGAACACCATCGTGGAGATGAACGAGGCCGCTCGCATGGCGCCCCACAAGGTCGTGCTGGTGACTACCGGTACGCAGGGTGAGCCAATGGCTGCGCTGTCTCGCATGGCCCGTCGTGAGCACCGTCAGATTACCGTCCGTGATGGCGACCTGATTATCCTCAGTTCTTCGCTGGTACCGGGTAACGAAGAGGCGGTCTTCGGCGTTATCAACATGTTGGCCCAGATTGGTGCCACGGTTATCACTGGCAAGGATGCCAAGGTTCACACCTCCGGTCACGGGTTTGCTGGCGAGCTGCTGTTCCTCTACAACGCAGCCCGTCCGTCGAATGTCATGCCAATTCACGGTGAGTGGCGCCACATTCGTGCCAACAAGGAACTGGCTGTGTCCACTGGCGTGAAGCCAGAAAACGTTGTCCTCGCTCAGAACGGTGTGGTTGTCGACCTCGTTGACGGCCGCGCTCGTGTAGTTGGCCAGGTTCCGGTCGGTAACCTCTACGTTGATGGCGTCACCATGGGTGACGTCGACGCTGACGTGCTGGCAGACCGTGCTGAAATGCGTGAAGGTGGTCTTATCACCGTCACAGCCGTCATCGATAACCGCACTGGTCGTCCGTTGGAGAAGCCGCGGGCTCAGGCTCGCGGTTACTCGGACGACGCCAAGGAAGTGCTCGCAACCGTCGAGCAGGTCGTTGACGATACTCTCTTTGACCTGGCTGGCAGTGGCGAGAACAATCCATACCGTATGGCTCAGGAAGTTCGTCGCCGCACCGAGCGCGTCATTAACCAGAAATGGCGTCGCAGTCCGATGGTTGTTCCGACCATCGTGCCGATGTCCTCAGAGGCAGCCGAAGAGGTCACCGATGAGGAAATCAAGGAGTCGCGCGAAAGCATCTAAGTTTCTAGAGCGTCGTTTAGCGTAAGAGCCCGCATCCACCTAAAGCCGTGTGGATGCGGGCTTCTCCGTGCCTGGTCTAGTCTGGAGCTATGACTTTTGCTGAACGGGAACGTGAAGACCTAGCTAATCTACTGCTCAGCGTCGGCCCCGACGCACCGACCTTGTGCGAGGGCTGGACAACCCGGGATTTGGCCAACCACCTTTACATTCGCGAAAACCGTCTGGATGCCGCTGGCGGGATGTTCGTCAAGGCGCTTTCGGAACGCCTCGTTGCTGTTACCGCTGAGGTCAATCGAATGCCCTACGTCGAAGTGGTGGGGAAGTGGGGCAGTGGTGCTCCGCGATGGAATCCAATGAACTGGGCAGACCGCTATGTCAACACTGCGGAGAACTTCGTTCACCACGAGGACGTCCGTCGTGCCCAGGAAGGTTGGACCGTTCGTCAGCTGCCACCCTCCGGAGTTTCAGACCTGTGGCGCCTGGTCACTACTGCTGGCCGTATGATGTTGCGCGGTTCGACCTCGACCGTGGTGCTAATGCGCGACGACGGGGTTGCGGTGACCCTAATCGACAACAGTGCTAAGGGTGCTCCGGTTGTGACTGTCCGCGGAAGCGTCGGGGAACTGGTGTTGTGGCTCTATGGCCGTGACGAGGTACGCGTCACCATCGACGGCGACGAATCGGGCATCAAGCGCAACAGCCTTTAAGATCACGTTCTCAGTTCTGGACAGTCGTGGCAGCCCGCCTGTTAAACAATGACACGCGTGTGACTAATGTGAAAACGATCCGGTGTTAGCTGTAAGGTTATGGTCATGTCTGCGACCAGCCGAACCAGAACTGACAATCGTCGTGGATCTTCCCGCTCTGCGGAGACAGATGCCACGCGGCGATACCCCGTGCACAGTGCCACGGAGGAATTCGAGCGCACTCCTAGCGCTATGTCGTTCGTGGGCAATAGCTTGGCCAGCGCCTGGACTGAAACTGCCCGCGGCGTGGCCGGTCTTGCCCGTCGGGTAGGCGGTCGCAAAAATAAGCGAGATGAAGAGGAGAATATGTCGCGGCGCGAAAGTGACGCCGATTTTTCGACGAAGCCCCGTAGGAAGCGTCGTAAAGCAGCTAGCGGCTATGACGATGTAATTGAACCGCCGGCACCGGCCTCCTCCGTGCCAGCTGACGAGTTCGACTCAGACTTCGATGAGGGTGGCGAACCGGGATCGAAGGATGGCCTCGCACTACTCGTGCTGGCGTTGGCGATTGTGCTCGCTGGCTCGACATGGTTCCACCTGGCAGGGCCAGTGGGGGAGTTCATTGAAACGGCAGTGCGCACGCTCATTGGTATCGGCGCTTTTGTACTTCCGGTGCTGCTCGGTGTTGTTTCCGTATTAATGATGCTGGATGCTATGCCGCGCCGTGAACGTCTGACACCTACCATCACTGGAGCTTCGCTGATCGTGGTGGGGCTGCTCGCAATTGTGCATATCGGCTCGGGTCGTCCTGCGGACTGGCAGGGGCGACGTGCAGCTGGTGGCGCAATTGGTGGTTATATCGGTTCGCCGCTAGCAGCCGGGTTTACCTCGTGGGTCGCCGTGGTTTTGTTGCTGGGTATCGTTTTTTACGGCGCTTTGGTGCTCTCTGGCGCGACGGTGCGCCAGCTTATCGATGCCACTAAGGAATACTTCAACTTTTCCGAGTGGTCTTCGCGTCGTGCCGGCGACGAGCCGGAATCGGACGATCCCTACGGCAATGTCGATGACATGCTGGAACGTCGTGCGAGCTGGGATTCCGATACCGCATATGCCGATGAGGACTTTGACCAGCCGACGCAGCTAATTGAGCGTCGCCCAAGCCACAGCAGCCGCACGCAACATTCCTCGTCTCGTTCGACCGGTCGCCCTGCTTACCGAGCGCCTCGTCGTGGCGCGGATAGCCGTAGGTCCGCACCCGAACCTGCGCCTTACGACGAACCGGATACTGACGGTAACCTCTACGATCTTTTGGACGAAGAGCCGCAGAGGAACCGACAGGCTCCGCGACGTGCCCGTCAGGTTGAGGATGTCGACTACGATTCGGCAAAGACCACAGTGTTCGATGTCCGGAATGGGGCACCGCACTCCAATCGAGTTTCCCCGGTGGAGCCGGCGTTTCCGGCAGCTGAGTACGTGGAGGAAACTCAGTCGGATGCAGTACATCGCGACACCGCTGAGACAGAATCGACTATTCCAGCTGTCGGGGGCACGAACTACCACGCTGTCGACGAGGATTATGACGAGTACTCCGAGTACCCGACGCAGGAGGCTGCTGCAGCTAGTAACAGCGAACGGAATCGTGTTTCCGATTCCCGAGCGCCGAAACAGCCCGCTGTTCAACCTGAGGTCGTAGAGCCGGCGAGCGCGCCGCAGGGCGAGTCGTCTGTCGATGATTCGCGGGATGCAGTGTCTGAGGCTACCCGCCGCACAATGGATGCCATTGCCGCTCGTTCTGGTATCGATGCGTCTAAGATTCCGGCCACAACTCCGAAGTCTGAATTGGAAAAGGATGCCGAGGGTACTTCCGGTTCGTCGGCACGCACGCCGGAATCTGACTACCACCTGCCATCGACTAATTTGTTGATTCCAGGTGAGCGTCCCAAGACACGTACGGCGACGAACGACCGCATGATTGAGGCGATTACTGAAGTATTCGCAGAATTCAAGGTCGATGCTGCGGTGACTGGTTTCTCTCGCGGTCCGACGGTGACTCGCTACGAGGTCGAGCTTGGCCCGGGCGTGAAGGTCTCGAAGATCACGAACCTGCAGTCCAACATTGCCTACGCGGTAGCGACCGACAATGTCCGCTTACTGACTCCGATTCCGGGAAAGTCGGCCGTTGGTATCGAGGTGCCGAACAACGACCGTGAGATGGTTCGGCTTGCCGACGTACTCAACGCGCCCAAGACCGTTGCGAACGATGACCCGATGCTGATCGGTCTCGGTAAGGATATTGAGGGCGAGTTTATCTCGCACTCCATCCAGAAAATGCCACACCTTCTCGTTGCCGGTTCGACCGGTTCGGGTAAGTCCGCGTTCGTAAACTCGATGTTGGTTTCGCTGCTGACTCGTGCGACCCCGGAGGATGTCCGCCTGATTCTGGTGGACCCGAAGATGGTCGAGCTGACTCCATATGAGGGGATTCCTCACCTGATTACGCCAATCATCACTCAGCCGAAGAAGGCCGCGGCGGCTCTGCAGTGGCTGGTTGAAGAGATGGAACAGCGCTACATGGACATGAAGGCCGCCCGCGTCCGTCACATCAAGGACTTCAACCGTAAGGTCAAGTCCGGTGAGATTACGACCCCACTTGGCTCGGAGCGCGAGTACCGTCCGTACCCGTACATTGTCTGTGTCGTTGACGAGTTGGCAGACCTGATGATGACCGCACCCCGCGATATCGAAGATGCGATTGTGCGCATCACGCAAAAGGCCCGTGCTGCCGGTATCCACTTGGTGCTGGCTACGCAGCGTCCGTCTGTGGATGTGGTCACCGGCTTGATTAAGACGAACGTGCCATCGAGACTGGCATTCGCTACCTCGTCGCTCACGGACTCCCGCGTCATTCTTGACCAGGGCGGTGCTGAAAAGCTCATTGGTATGGGCGATGGCCTGTTCATCCCACAGGGTGCAGGCAAGCCGCGACGTCTTCAGGGGGCCTTCGTCACAGACGAAGAGATTCAGGCAGTAGTCGATGCAGCTAAGGCGCAGGCCGAGCCGGATTACACCGAGGGTGTCACGGAGGATAAGAGCGCTGAGGCTGAGCGCAACATTGACCCCGATATCGGAGATGACCTGGAAGATTTGCTTCAGGCAGTCGAGCTGGTGGTCACCGCACAGCACGGGTCGACCTCGATGTTGCAGCGCAAGATGCGAGTCGGTTTCGCCAAGGCCGGTCGACTGATGGATCTGATGGAAACTCGCGGAGTGGTTGGACCGTCAGAGGGATCTAAGGCACGTGAGGTGCTGGTCAAACCAGAGGAGCTCGAAACCATTAAGTGGATGATCAAGGGCGCAAACCCGGAGGATGCTCCTAAGGAAGAAGTAAACGTAGTCGACGCTGATCCGAATCAGTCTATGGCGTAGGACGACCCAGCCTTACCGCCGTTTCTGATTGCGTGTATAGTCGGCACACGTGGAGGGGAGTATCCCCGGTAAAAGTGGATGTTTTCCGCTAGCCCGTGACGGTTATCGTCAGCACGGATTGGACGCACAGACTCGTCTTGCGCACATCGAATCCCGGTGCCGTCACTTTTGCCACTATGGCAGAAGCAGGAGAGACCTCCGGTTCATGTTCGCACGACCGGAGGTCTTTTTTAATATGCATGTCCCCGCATTGGTATGGATTATCACCATTGTGGTCGTCATGGGTTTTATCGCCTTTGACTTCTATGCACACGTTCGCACGCCGCATAACCCAACTATGAAGGAAGCCGGCATCTGGACCGCTTTCTACGTAGTCTTGGCATTAATTTTCGGCGGAATGGTGTGGTTGTTATGGGATCACCACCGAGGCATTGAGTTTCTATCGGGCTATATCACCGAAAAGGCGCTCAGCGTAGACAATCTATTTGTCTTTGCACTCATCATCGGCGCATTCAAGATTCCGCGCCAGTACCAACAAAAGGTTTTGCTGTTCGGTATTGCGATGGCGCTGGTATTCAGAGGCCTGTTCATTTGGGCTGGTGCGGCAGTTATTGCCAAGTGGTCTGACGTTTTCTACCTGTTTGCAATCTTCCTGATTTACACGGCTATCAAGACGGTGTACGACGAAGCCGTCGATAAGCCGGAACCCGATCCGTCGGATATGAAGCTGATTCAATGGCTGCGTCGAATCGTCCCAATTTCGGACCATTACAACAAGGACAAGCTGACCGTTAAGGAAAACGGCAAGCGTTACTTGACTCCACTTGCCATCGCGCTGGTGTCCATCGGTTTTATCGATGTGATGTTTGCGTTTGACTCTATCCCGGCTATCTACGGCCTGACGGATGAGGCATATATTGTCTTTACTGCAAATGCCCTTGCTCTCATGGGTTTGCGACAGATGTACTTCCTGCTCAACGGTCTGCTGGATCGCTTGGTGTACCTGGCTTATGGCCTGGGTGTCATCCTTGCCTTTATTGGTGTGAAGTTGCTGTTGCACGCACTGCATGAAAACAACCTGCCGTTTATCAACAGCGGTGAGAACGTGTCGGTGCCTGAAGTATCGACCTGGGCGTCGCTGGCGGTCATCGTCATCGTTCTGGTGGTGACTGTCCTGGCATCGTGGCTCAAGATCAAGCGTGATGAAAACATGGGTGCGATTGCCTTTCCGCGTGTTCACCACGATGATGATGGAAGCCGCGATGGCCTCGGCTCTCACGCTTCCTCTACTTCTGTCAGTGAGGGGTCAGCGTCGGCCGGCAGCGAAACTAACGGTTCACACACCGGTAAGAACGAGCCTGGGCGTTAATCGAACACGATTGTGAGATAAGGTAACAACTGTGACTGCTCCAAGTGCTGATACAAGCCGTGTTTCCAACTGGAACTTGCCAAATTTCCTGACCGTGCTTCGCATCCTCGGAGTACCGGTGTTCCTGTGGGTACTTCTTCAGGAGGGCGGCGAAGCCACCAATTGGCGCTGGTGGTCGTTTGTCGTATTCGCGCTTCTGATGGCGACTGACAAGTTGGACGGGCACCTCGCACGTAGCCGTAACCTCATTACCGACTTTGGCAAGATTGCCGATCCGATTGCCGATAAGGCTCTGATGCTGGCTGCGCTGATTGGTATGAACATCATCGACATTCTGCCGTGGTGGGTGACTGTCATCATCGTGATTCGCGAAGGTGGCATCACCATCTGGCGTATGTTCGCACTGCGTCAGGGGCGTGTTGTTCCGGCTTCTCGGGGCGGCAAGATAAAGACGGTTCTGCAGTCTGTAGCAGTGGGGCTCTTCCTGATGCCAGTGGACTGGTTGTTCTGGCCGTCCTGGATTGTGATGATTGCCGCCATTGTCGTCACCGTCGGTACTGGTATCCAGTACATTGTGGATGCGCGAAAGGTCTCGTAGAGAAATTAAGTGGAGGGTAAAGCTGTGAACACAGTCGAACGCCTCGCCCAGAGCGACGAAAACGCTAACGGTGTCGATGGCGTTTCGCTTCAACTCGTCCAAAAGCTTACGGCTCGTGGCGAGACTTTCGCAGCTGCCGAATCGCTCACCGCAGGTCTTCTCTGCGCCACCGTCGCCTCCGTACCGGGAGCCTCCGCCGTTCTGCGCGGTGGTGTGGTTACCTACGCCACTGACACGAAGGCGTTGCTTGCCGACGTGCCGAAGGATGTATTGGCCACTTATGGCCCGGTGTCCGAATTGACGGCCAGGTATATGGCACTTGGAGCGGCGAATAGAGCAGTGGCGGACTGGGGGATTTCGCTAACTGGCGTTGCTGGTCCAGCGATGCAGGATGGGCACCCAGTAGGTGAAGTCTGGTGTGGCCTGAAGCCACCGGGAGCTTTGTATCTCGACGGGGTAACCGCTGTTAGATTACCGGTGAATGGAGAAGGCACGCGCGCGGAGATTCGTCGTCAAGCGGTGGTATTGGCGTTAGAACTGTTGATGCAGAAGCTCGACAGTGAGTAGAATTTTTGAAAATTGGGAACAGGTCGGCCCTCTAAAACGTTAGAGAAAGTGATGACCAACAATACTGCACTTATGACCATTCACTACCCAGAGGTAGATAGCGCTGCTGCTTTGGCGGCTTCGATGGATGCCACAGCGCAGTCTGCGAAGGTGGCCGTAGCGGGGCAGCCAGGATCAGTTGCAAAGTTAACTGCACAGGATTTGGCGGACCGGGAGGATTCCCGGGAGCCTCTGCTGCGAGAGGCGCTGGGAGAGACCCTGCGTGATATCCGTTCGCGTAGTGGACAGACGCTGCGTGAGCTTTCTGAAAATGCGGCTATTAGCCCTGGATATCTGTCTGAGCTTGAGCGCGGCCGCAAAGAAGTTTCATCTGAGCTGCTGGCGTCGGTATGCGCGGCGCTCGGAGTGACCGTGTCGGATTTGATGATGGAAGCGGCTACAGCGATGGCTCTGCACTCGGCGAGCCCTGAATTGGCAGCGATGTAAAAATGGTTGCGCCGGTAGAAGTTTATTCCATTGCTCCGGCACTTAGCACCCGAAGAAGCTCGGCATTAGTTAAGATTGGGTGCGCGATAAGCACAGACCTGTGTTGCGGTAGTTGCATTTAGAAAGGTGTATGGAACGCTATGGCTAATCCATTTGTAAAGCTATGGAATTACTTGATGGCCGCTTTTGATTCCAAGATTGAGGAAAACGCTGATCCGAAGGTTCAGATTCAACAGGCTATCGAGGATGCCCAGCGGCAGCACCAGGAACTATCGCAGCAGGCAGCGGCGGTGATTGGTAATCAGCGCCAGCTGGAAATGCGTCTTAACCGCCAGCTCGCTGAGATTGAGAAACTGCAGGGTAACACTCGCCAGGCATTGCAGCTCGCCGACAAGGCTCGTGCTGAAGGGGATACTGCCAAGGCTACTGAGTACGAGAACGCAGCTGAGGCTTTTGCAGCTCAGTTGGTTACTGCTGAGCAGTCGGTAGAAGATTTGAAGGCTCTGCACGACCAGTCGCTGCAGCAGGCAGCTCAGGCTAAGAAGGCCGTAGAGCGTAATTCCATGCAGCTGCAGCAGAAGGTCGCGGAGCGCGCAAAGCTCCTCAGCCAGCTGGAACAAGCAAAGATGCAGGAAAAGGTCTCCGAGTCCCTGCAGTCGATGAATCAGATTTCTTCGGGTTCTACCCCTAACCTGGATCAGGTTCGTGACAAGATTGAGCGTCGTTACGCTAACGCTCTTGGCCAAGCTGAGCTGGCTCAGAACTCCGTTCAGGGGCGTATGGCTGAGGTAGAGGCCGCAGGCGTTCAGCTTGCTGGGCACACTCGCCTGGAGCAGATTCGCGCAGAAATGAACGGCGGCAACGAGCTCTCTGGTGGCGAGGCTCAGAAGTCCATTGAGGGTAACGCCGCCTCCAGCGTTGATCCTGCAGTCGCTGAGCGCATGCGCCAGCTGCGTGAGGGAAACTAATTCTGCTACTCGCCCTCGCCGCGGGCGATTAGCGAATCGCCCATTGCCTTCGAGCGGTTGATGGTCCGAATGACTACGGGTACGCCGAAGGCGAGGATGGAACCGGTGGTGCCTCGGGCTTTTCGGGCTTCCAGCACCTCGGTAGCGGCCATAACCTGAAGCGGAATCATACGCAGCGTCAGTGATAGCGCGAGCGCGATGGTTTCGACTGGTAGGCCGAAACGGGCGAACGGCCGCATCGCAGTGGTCAAAGTATCCATGATGTCGCTGACGCGGGTCGTCAGCGTTAGCAATATGGCCACTGCGATTGCAGCGAGAAGCGCGAGGAAGGTCGTCAGCGCTTGCTCACCTCCGGCGCGCCACCACAGGAGAAGCGAAAGCAGCGCCAAAATGATGACGGCCCCACGGAGCTGTCGAAAAGCAACCATGGGTGGCACCTTGGCCACCGCATAAGCGAGGGTGACAATTGCCAGGGCAATCGCCCCGCCTAGCCACGTATCCACGAGAATCCCGGTCAGCAACAGAAACGCGATGACGCTGATGAGTTTGGCGGCAGTCGGTAACCTATGTACAGGTGAATTGTGGTTAAGGTAAAGCCCTAGGGGGACATTGGCCGGATGCATCATAAGCGGCCTTCTTCCGCACGCGTCATATCCCTGACATATCGGTCAATAACTTCCTTTGGCTCCCCGTCGTCGACGATTTCACCCGCGCTTACACGGATAACTCGGTCAAAGTCCACAATAAAGTCCAAATCGTGAGTTACCACGATGACTTGCTGCTCAAGCTGGGCGAAAATATTCCGAATGTGGAGACGGTTGCGCAGGTCAAGAAGCGTAGTGGGCTCATCGGCGATGATGGTCGTGGGGTTGAGAATCAACACGGCCGCCAGAGCTAGTAGTTGTTTTTGCCCACCGGAGAGCAAGTGCGGCGAGGCGTCAGCATGATCGGCAAGCCCAAACCGCTCGAGAGCTTCTTGTACGAGCTGGTTTCGCTGATCTTTTGGCAGTTTTCGCTTGCGAAGTGAAAAGGCAATGTCCTCTGCCACTGTCGGCATCACAATTTGGTTATCCGCATCAGAAAAAATGAAACCGACCTTCTTGCGGATTTCCTTTGCCTGCTTTGCGACATTCATGCCTTCGTATGTGACCGTGCCGCCAGTGACCGCACCCAGGCCGTTGATCAGTCGTACCAGGGTAGACTTACCGCCGCCGTTTTCGCCGATAATTCCAATGCGCTTCTCTGTGAGAGTCAGCGTGGTCGGCTGCAGTATTTGACGTCCCGAATAGTTCGCGGCCGCACGGTCAAAAGTGATGGTGGGCATGGTGCGACTCAATGACCTTTCTGAGTGTGTGGGTTACTCGGCCGTGTTGGCTGCTTCCTTTATTAGGCGATTCTGCTTGCGGTTGGCAGCGTCGGGAAGCAAATCTGGGAAAGCTTGTAGTACTGCCGTAGCGATTAGCGCGGCTACGACAACCTTGGCGACATCGCCTGGAATAAACGGAACGTTCGTAATTAGTGCGTCGGTGAAGCTGAGCCCCATGCGCCAGACCAATCCGAGAGAGCCGAAGAAGTACTGCAATAAAACGCCGGCGAGACCCGCGCCGATGAAGACGGCGATGCGTGGGCCCTTCGCCCTGGGTGCTTGCTGGGCAATTGCTCCGATGACGAAACCGGCAATCAGGTAGCCGAAAATGTAGCCGACCGTGGGGCCTGGGAGCGCGGCCAGGAGTGGCTTCCAACCGGCCATGTTCGGGACGCCCACGAGACCAACGGCCAGAAACAGGGTAGTGGCGAGGCCGCCGCGTTTGAATCCGAGAATCATCCCGGCCAGTGCGATGCCCATGTTCTGTAGAACGACTGGCACGCCTAGTCCGCCAACGGGAATGGCGATACCGCCGAGCACGATGATGAGTGCTGCAAAAGCGGCGATAATAGTGAGATCATACACCTTGGAATTATTCACGGCTTATATCTTAATCCCCGAGGTTGAGCACTGTTCAGGCAGGGGAGTCGCATGCAGTCGTGCAGGAAAAACGGCCAGGTAGGAATAAGTGACAGCTATCTTGTACCTTGGTCTCATGCGATTGGCCGATTTTCACAACTTCGTCAACCACGAATTTGGCCCTCAGCATGGCCCGTGGCTGTTGCATTCCCATGTGCTGATGGGGTACGGCAAAACTCCCGCGGAACTACTCGAAGACGGGGTCGAACCTCGAGATATCTGGTGGGCGCTGTGCAGGGAACATGACGTTCCTGAAGACCGCTGGTACGGTCCCGACGAATAGGCTACGGCGTAGGCGTCGGTGAATGCTTGCCGACGACCCTTGCGTGGCGTTGCTATTCGAACAGGGTTTCGCATATTATCGAAAGTGCTGATGAAGTCAATCCGTCTGATTCGGTATAACTTCCGGGTGTAACCGGCAGTAGAGGTGTCGCGGACCAATTTGGAACCAGAACGGTAGATTTCGCGCCTAACTAAGTGTGAGCGAAGTTTCTGTTTTGGATGAAAATCGGGACACAGATTCTCTGAGTACGGCTCCAGAACCCGATACCGTACGCGACAATGACAATGAGGAAGAACAACAAACTATGGCTCGTAAGAAGGCTACGGCTTCGAACCAGGGTAATGATCGCCTGAAGGCGCTCGATGTAGCTCTGGCGAATATTGAGAAGGACTTTGGTAAGGGTGCAGTTATGCGCCTGGGGGACGACAATCGTCCTCCAATTCAGGTTATTCCCTCTGGCAATATCGCTATCGACGTGGCCTTGGGCCTGGGCGGTTTCCCACGTGGTCGTATCGTAGAGATTTATGGTCCAGAATCCTCGGGTAAGACCACAGTCGCACTGCATGCTATTGCAGAGGCGCAGCGGCAGGGAGGTATTGCCGCATTTATTGATGCGGAGCATGCGCTGGATCCGGTCTATGCGCGCAAGCTTGGGGTAGATACGGATAACCTTCTGGTATCCCAGCCAGATACTGGTGAGCAGGCACTTGAGATTACGGATATGTTGGTGCGTTCCGGCGCTATTGACATCATCGTCGTTGACTCGGTGGCTGCGTTGACGCCGAAGGCTGAAATTGACGGTGAAATGGGTGATTCCCACGTCGGTCTGCAGGCGCGATTGATGAGCCAGGCGCTGCGAAAGATGACGGGTGCGCTGTCTAGCACCGGCACTACTGCCATCTTCATTAACCAGCTGCGTGAAAAGATTGGCGTAATGTTCGGCTCGCCGGAGACCACCACGGGTGGTAAGGCGTTGAAGTTCTACGCTTCTGTTCGCTGTGACGTGCGCCGGATTCAGACGTTGAAGGACGGCCAGGATGCGGTGGGTAACCGCACTCGCTTGAAGGTGGTCAAGAACAAGGTGTCGCCGCCGTTCAAGCAGGCAGAGTTCGACATCATCTACGGTGAGGGCATTTCACGTGAGGGCTCGTTGATTGACATGGGCGTTGATAACGGCATCGTCAAGAAGTCCGGTTCGTGGTTTACCTACGAGGGCGATCAGTTGGGTCAGGGCAAGGAAAAGGCTCGTATGCACCTGCGTGAGAATCCAGAAATTGCCCAGGAAATCGAAGTCAAGATTAAGAAGAAGCTCGGCGTCGGGGAATTCTCTGAGGTAGAGGACGAGACCGATATCGATGCCCCTGTCGATGTCGTGCCGGACATCGACTTCGATGATTTGGAAGACTAGCTAGCTCGAGGCGTAGTGCCGCGACACATGAAAAGTGAGGACCGTGGAGGATTGCAACGGCCGCGATGTGCGGGAGACTATCGAAAAGCTTGCTCAGCAGATTGCGGAAGCTGACGGTAGTTCGCTCTACGATGCGGGGCGTGAGGAATCCAAGGCTCCGATTCGTGCTAAGGCGCTGCGCTTGCTCGATCAGCGAATGCGTTCCCGCAAGGAGCTTGTAGAAAGGCTCGAAGCAGTCGAGGAGTTTCCAACCTCGATGATTGAAGAAGTCGTTGATGACCTGACCCGAAGCGGATTGGTTAATGACGAGCTTTTCGCATCCGAATGGGTGCGGCAGCGCTTTGCCAGTCGCGGTAAGTCGAAGATGGTTTTGAACCGGGAACTGCAGGAAAAGGGTATTGATGCTTCGCTTCGTACTGATGCGTTGGAGCAGATTACGCACAATGCGGAAGAGGAAGTCGCCCGGAAGCTAGCGGCGAAGAAAGCGGCCACTATTAAATCAGTGGCACCTGACTTCAACGCCATGCAAAAGGATTTACGCAAGGTTGTCGGTGTGCTGGCGCGGCGCGGTTTCCCCTCCGAATTGTCCATGAACATTGCTCGGGAACAGCTAGAAAATCGCTACCGAGAACTCGAAGCGGACACAGATTAGCGCCGGTGACACCGCACGCCGGATTATCACGCCGGCGGCGGACTGGTCAGGTTTAAAGGGATTGCTGATTGGGGAAATGGACCATAAACAGCTAACCTAAACTGCCGTGACTACCCCTTCTTTGAACTCTCAGCAGCAGTCTTCGCCTCGCACATATGAGGTACGTACTTTCGGTTGCCAGATGAACGTCCATGACTCGGAACGACTGTCTGGCTTGCTGGAAGAAAACGGTTATGTAGCGGCTGCAGAAGGCGAGAATCCCGATCTGGTCGTTTTCAACACCTGTGCCGTTCGAGAGAACGCGGACAACCGCCTGTATGGCACATTGGGACAGCTCAAGCCAGTCAAGGATGCTCACCCAGGCATGCAGATTGCCGTCGGTGGTTGCTTGGCCCAGAAGGATAAGGACGTCGTCGTAAAGAAGGCCCCATGGGTGGACGTCGTCTTCGGTACACATAACTTGGGTTCGTTGCCAGCACTGTTGGAACGCGCCGCTCATAATGACCGGGCTGAAGTCGAGATTAAGGATGCTCTGGAAGAGTTTCCCTCGGTGCTGCCGGCCAAGCGTGAATCCACTTACGCAGGTTGGGTGAGTATCTCCGTAGGCTGCAATAACACGTGCACCTTCTGTATCGTCCCCAGCTTGCGTGGTAAGGAACGCGATCGTCGTCCGGGAGAGATTCTTGCTGAGGTGCAGGCACTTGTGGAGCAGGGTGTTACTGACGTCACCCTTCTCGGCCAGAATGTCAACGCCTATGGTGTTAACTTCGCAGACCCAGACATGGAACGCGACCGCTCAGCTTTTTCCAAGTTGCTGCGCGCCTGCGGCCAGATTGAGGGGTTGGAGCGTGTGCGCTTTACATCTCCACACCCAGCTGAGTTCACCGATGATGTCATTGACGCCATGGCGGAGACCCCGAACGTGGTTCATCAGTTGCACATGCCGCTACAGTCCGGTTCCGACCGAGTGCTGAAAGACATGCGCCGTTCCTACCGCACCAAGAAGTTTCTGGGAATTCTGGAGAAGGTTAGGGAAAAAATGCCGGATGCGGCCATTACCACTGACATCATTGTCGGTTTCCCAGGCGAGACTGAAGAGGACTTCCAGCAAACTCTCGACGTGGTGGAAAAGGCTCGCTTTAGCTCGGCGTTCACCTTCCAATACTCGCCTCGCCCAGGAACTCCGGCGGCAACGATGGCGGATCAGGTTCCACCAGAGGTCGTGAAGGAACGCTATGGTCGTCTGCTAGCGCTCCAAGAGCGTATTTCCGAGGAAGAAAACGCCAAGCTAGTCGGCAGCGAAGTCGAGCTGTTGGTAAGCCAGTCCGATGGCCGTAAAAATGCGGAGACTCATCGCATGTCAGGTCGGAGTCGGGATGGTCGCCTGGTGCACTTCAGCCCGTCGGAAAGCGAACCTGGTGTCATTGACCGAAAGATTCGCCCAGGTGACTACGTGACAGTGCGCGTGACCGACTCTGCACCCCACTTCCTGATTGCCGACTCCGGCGTGCTGACGCACCGCCGCACTAAAGCGGGGGATAATGTGGAGGTCGGTCAGATTCCAACGACCGCTCCGATTGGAGTTGGTCTGGGCTTGCCAAAGATTGGGCGCCCGGAGAAAACGAAGGTAAGTGAGGGATGCGGCTGTGAGTAGCGACAAGGCTTCGCCGGAAAGTGATATGGAATCCACCAGTGAGCAGTCGGTGGAATCCGCGCAGGCACTGCGGGTTCAGGAGCGCAAGGCCGCCGGCGAGCTGGATCTCGGCCGTGCGGTGATTCCGATGATGGTTGCCGTCATCGGCCTTATTACGAGCTTCTTCCTTCCACATTCGGGCATCGTTTTGGGCTTTGATGTGCTGCTAGATACGGATGTTGCACATCAGTACTTCACGACGCGCCCGGAACGAATTTACTCCATTCTTGTGGTGGTAGGCGTACTGCTGGCTATTGCCACGCTGATTACGCGGACGACGATTCTCGCGTTTGTCACCTGGTTTTTTGCCTGCATTCAGATGGTCTACTCAGTCTTCGCTGGCTGGATGCGTCAGTCTCGTCCACAGGAACTTGCTGGCGAAGGTATTTCCTTTGGCCTGATGCTCGGCATTTTCTGCAGTTTTCTACTGGCCATTTCCGTGACTTTCATCGCTTTCCGACGCAGTAAGGAGCAGCTCGCAATCGCGACGAAACGTCGCAAGCACGCTGACACCGATCCGGTACTGCGAGCGCAGCAGGTTTACCTGCGTGCGGGCCTGGCACCGAATACAACTACTGATGTAGAGGTCGTCGACGACCGCCGTGAACGCGCACGCCGACGCAATCGTGGCCAGTAGGGTAGTAGCGCGCACAATGTCTCTCAACGGGCTGGCGAACAGGACGAGCAGATCAGCGACGAGTAGTGAGATTCTTTAACTAGCGCAGTAAGAAAGGGGCTCTCTTCCATTTGAACTACTCCCACTAGTCGGTAACTGATTTCTCAGTCCAACTTTCGGGGACCAGTTCAGAAGAGAGCCCCTTTCTTTTAACCATCCACGCGTTGCCAGAGCATAGCTGAGCCAAGCTTCTGTTAGAGCTCCTTGAGAGTCGCCGCGGCCTGCTCTGCCCACTGTCGCCATTGTTCGGCCTGCTCCCGAGCCTTGGTGGCCTGAGAAGCCTTGCCCTTCGCCTCGAGTTCGGCGGCTTTCTGTTCAAACTCCGCTGCGCGGTCGGCGAACTGCTGGACGCGAGCCTGTGCTTCGGGGTCGGTGCGGCGCCACTGCGAATCGGCAGCATCGGAGACGCGCTTTTCCAGTGCGCCAATGCGGTTTTCATACTCACGCACACGACCACGCGGCACGAAGCCGATGGCCTCCCATTTCTCTTGCAACTGACGAAGTTCGCTGCGAGCGTGCTCGAGCCCCTTGGAGGGATCAATGCGGTCTTCGTATTCAGCCAGTAGTGCGTCCTTGGCCGCGGCGTTTTCCTCGAACTCCTTGTCTCGAGCTTCGTTGACCGCGTTGCGAGCACCAAAGAACTCATCCTGGGCGGCCTTGAACTGCGCCCACAGCTTGTCATCGACCTCGCGTGGCGCTCGACCAGCGGCCTTCCACTCTGCCATCAGGTCACGGAAAGCAGCAGCGGTGCCACCCCAATCAGTGGAGGTCTTCAGGGCCTCAGCTCGCTCAATGATGTCCTCCTTAACGCGGCGAGCAGCCGCACGGTTGCGGTCCAGTTCCGCAAAATGGGCACCGCGGCGGCGGTTGAAAGAATCACGCGCGCGGGAGTAACGGCGCCAGAGCTGATCATCAGTTTTGCGGTCGATGCCGCGAATCTGCTTCCACTCCGTGAGAATCTCGCGGATACGGTCGCCGGCGACCTTCCACTCGGTGGAGTTCTCTGCGAGCTCCTCGGCCTCTGCGGCGAGCTCTTCCTTACGTGCGATGGCGTTCTTACGGCGCTCTGCCTTGTCGTGAGCGACTTTTTCCTCTGCGACGTGGGAGGTGGCAATGACCTCTGCAAGGCGCTTATCCAGCGCATCGATATCGCCGAGGACTGCGGCGGTGGAAAGGCTCTCACGCAGTTCAACTGCGTTGTGGGAAATGGTCTTTGCCTCCTGCGGGTGGGAGACTACACGAGATTCCAGTAGCTCGACCTCGGTGGCCAGATCCTCGTAGCGCTTGCCGTAGTGGGCGTAACCCTCTTCTACGGTGCCAGCCTTCCAGGAACCAATATTGCGCTCGCCGGCGCTGGTGGTCAGCCAAACAGTGCCGTCTTTATCAATGCGGCCAAACTTTTTTGGATCATTGTGGACGGCATGTGCCACAGCGGCCGACCCCGCAGGCGCTGGAGTAGCTCCAGGGGTCTTACGATGAGCCGGCATTGAGCCTGGTCGAGGTCCCGGACGTGGACCCGGGCGTGGACCTGGCTTAGGGGAATTGCTGGTACCGGTCATAGTGGGTAAACCTCTTCCAATCTTCATGCAGAACTGCCGCGCGACACGGCTGCCATCAAACACTTACGGTATGTGCTCGAGTATCCCAAAAATTTTGGCACAGCGCGCGTAACACCGCCGGAATAAGGCATCGACTAGCCCCTCACGGTAGCGTTGAGGACGTGAATTCGCGTTTGCCTCGGCTTGTTATCGTTCCACGTGCGCTCCTCATCGTCGAGGAGCTGGGTGGGTTTGCAGCTATCGCCACGGAATTGCGCCGTCAAACCCGTGAAACTGTTGCGACGCTGTGGACAGATGTCGAACCCGGGGACCCCGGCGCGGTCGCCATTATCACTGGCAGAATGCAGGCGAAGTCCCCGCATCAGAACAGCGCACCCGGCAGTTTCTCCACGTATGGGGTTGATGTCACGGTGTCCGGCGGAACCGAATTACCTGAGCTGCTGGGGCGCTGGCTTATCGAAGACTACGCACGACGGAATTCTGAAGGACACACTGGCCGCGTCATTCAGGCAACGTGCTTCGAGTCTATCGACGAGGCACTCGCTGCCGGTCACACGCGTCTGCTTGTGCTTGTCGACGGCGCATTCGGCCTTGCGGACGATTCCCCGGTCGGCGTAATTGAGGGTGCAGCGGAGGTTGATGCGCTGTGCAGCCAGATTGCGGGTCAGGAGTGCTCCACCGTTAACGTGGAAAATGCTGAGTTTCCAGCTCCTGGCGAGTACGCGGCCGAGTTATGGCTGCAGCTGAGCAAAGCTGCTGAAAGCTGGAATGGGGTAGGAATGGCCGTCGTAAAGCGTGTGTACTATGACGGCGCGCCCTACGGCATCGGTTACCACGTGGCCAGCTGGCTGTGTGTTGCGAAGTAATAGCGTGCGTTTTCAAGTTTGTGCAGGAGTGTGAACTGAGTAGTGACGGCTTTCGAGAGTGAGAGCTTGCCGGTGCCGATTGCGGTGGTCGGACCGACGGCGTCGGGAAAGTCGGATTTGGGGCTGGTGCTCGCGGAGCAGCTTGGTGGTGAGGTCGTCAATGTCGATTCCATGCAGCTGTATCGAGGGATGGATATCGGGACCGCGAAGCTGTCGGTGGACCAGCGGCGGGGGATTCCGCACCATCAGCTCGATGTGCTGGATGTGATGCAGCCGGCGAGCGTGGCGACGTATCAGCGTGAGGCAGTCTCGGATGTTGAGGCCATTCGTGCGCGGGGGAAAGTCCCCATCCTTGTCGGTGGGTCGATGATGTATGTACAGGCGTTGGTGGACGACTGGCAGTTCCCACCTACGAACCCTGAGGTGCGTGCGAAGTGGGAGGCGGTGCAGAACGAGATCGGGCCGGCGGCGTTGCATGACCGGCTCGCCGAGATCGATCCGGACGCGGCGGCGATTATCGAGACCAACGACCCGCGGCGCACCGTCCGGGCGTTGGAGGTCATCGAGCTAACAGGAAAACCTTTTGCGGCGTCGAAACCGTCGATAGATAAGCCCCCGCGGTGGAACACTCGCATCCTGGGATTACGCACGCAGGCGGAATGGCTGAATCCGCGGATTGAACAGCGCACCAGAGGCATGTTTGCCTCCGGCCTGGTGGAGGAAACTGAGGGTTTGATTGCACAGGGGCTGCGCGAAGGCGTAACTGCTAGCCGTGCGATTGGTTACGCGCAGGTACTGGACTATTTCGATGGCGTTTACGACCTGGATACGGCCTGTGAACGCACGATTACTGGGACTCGGAGGTATGTGCGGCGGCAGCGTTCCTGGTTCAACCGTGATCATCGAATCATGTGGCTTGACGCGGCCGGTGATGTGCCGGGGCAGGCTTTTTCTGCGCTTGGGCTTTAGCCGGTTCGGCTGTCCCGCTAGCATCGAGGGCATGGTTTCATTCGCCAAAGGCCACGGTACGCAAAACGATTTTCTAATTTTCCCAGATGATTCGGTGTCGCTCGATTTGACCGAGTCGCTGGTCGCGGCAGTGTGCGATCGACAGCGTGGTCTTGGCGCTGACGGCGTTCTACGAGTTGCCCGTGCGGGAAAACTCGTGGATGCCGGTATCTTGGCGGCACTGCCGGAGGGGGTTGAAGCCGACGATTGGTTTATGGACTACCGCAATGGCGATGGCTCCATCGCCGAGATGTGTGGTAACGGTGTCCGCGTCTTTGCGCACTATGTTGCCGCAATTCACAGTCCGGATAGTGTCGTCGACGGAACTCTGCGGGTGGGCACTCGAGCAGGGCTGCGCGCTGTCTCGATTGATGAGCTCAGCCGCAGGCACGCGGTTGTCGGGGTAGACATGGGGCAACCGGAGGTGCTCGGTGTGGCTACTGCGTTCATTGGTTCGGGCGAGACTGCACAGAAATTCGCCGGGATTGGTGTTGACGTGGGAAATCCGCATTTGGCCTGCGTTATGCCTGGTCTGAATGCCGATACTTTGGCACAGCTTGAGTTAGAGGCGGCGGGTAGTGCCACCAAGCCGGTGCGTGCCGACGAAGCCATGTTCCCGCGCGGCCTCAACTTGGAAATTGTCACCCCGCTGGATGCCTCTGATTCGGTATCCATGCGAGTGATCGAACGGGGAGTGGGTGAGACCCGCTCGTGTGGAACCGGTACGGTTGCAGCGGCTATTGCTGCGCTGACCGATGCCGACCGCACCGAGGGAGCGGTGACGGTCAAGGTGCCCGGTGGCGTGGTGACCGTGGATGTCCACGAGGCCAGCAATACCGATGGCGCCTTCTCGGCGATCTTGACCGGTCCGAGCGTGATTCACACGCTTGGCAAAATTGAGCTGGAAGCCCTGTGAATGGTAGCTAGCGCAACGGGGCTGGCGGGTTAGTCGAAGCGGGCGCGAGTTAGCGAACTAGTGTCCGCCGCAACCGCCTTCGCCACAACCACAGCCACCTTCACCGCAACCGCCACCGCAGCCCTGTGGCGGGATGATTTCACCCGTCAGCAAGAAAGTGCCCGAGACAACCATGCCCGGCTGAGGCGCTTCGTCGCCACCGGGGACGAGCACATCCATGGGAGTCGGTAGCGCAAGGTTGAGCACCCAGAACTTCTTTCCAGTTAGCTCATTTACATGCTTGCGAGAGTTGTTGATAACACCAGCCAGCTTGACAGTGGCGCTGGGGGAGGCCTTGCCAACCTGGTCGCCGACAATCGCCTTGGCACCTGCAAAGTCGAGGGTTGTCGGAGTTTTGCCAGTGCGCTTCTCGTAATCCTCAGAAGATGCGTCGAGAGTGAATTCAGTTGCCAACGCGGACAGTGCGACATGCTCGAAGGTCTGTGTGCCGGCATCAACGATCATCGGTCCCTGCGACAGTAGACAGCAGGCGACCTCGATGACCTTGTCAAAATCGTCCGAAGACGGGTCATCCTCGACAATCTCCACCAGCGCCAGGACATCGTCCACACTGGAGACATGCGCAGTGACGGTCGGGCTGCCCGCGAAACCTGCGTAGGTAGAAAATGGTTCAACACCCAGGATGTGCAAGCGCGCGCCAGAGGAATCTTCGAAACGGACCAGCTGACCACCGCGTACCTCGCCGATAACCGAGAGATTGTCGCTGGCAATCGCGGCCTCCATCGCGTCTCGCCAGCTTGGGTAGTCCATGCCAATGCTTCGCAAGTCAGTAGTCATAACTTCCGATGATACTTCCCATATCTTCAACTGCGAACTAACGAATCGCATGGGAGTAAGTTAAGTTCCGCAGTTCACCTGGCCCCAAGTCCTCACACTGCGTCCACACTGCGTCGACAATTCGAACGAGGCTAACGGTTCTGCCATCCTAAATAGGCAAATGTTAAGTGTGAGATAAATAACCTTCCTTAGGTGTACCCGGTTTATTCCATTTAGGCGTACCTAAGAGTAGGATGGCCTTCATAAACATCATTTGTTTAGCTTAATTCTTATCGATATAAGCGAGGTCTCTCATGCTTGGACTACGGTCTCGAAAACAGTCGGATGACGTTCAGTCGCTTGCTGACGTTCCGGTGGGGGCAACCGTCACCCTGGGCGCGTCGCATGTGGATGAGCGCCTGTGCCGCAGGCTTTCACAACTCGGGCTTCGCCCTGGAATGAGTGTCACTGTCGGACAGAGCACCAGTGGCGGTGGACGTATCGTCCATGCTGGCGCAACGCGTTACGCCATCGATGCCAGCACGCTGCGCAAGATGTCCGTCGCGGGTTAGTACCCTACATTCCTTTTCCTCACATTCTTCCTGAAAGTTCACAATGACAACACCTACGGATTCCTCAACGCGAAAATTCGCATCCACGCCGAGCTGTCATGCTTGTAGTGGTGGAGCGCCAGCAAAAGATGGTGCACCTGTTGTCGCAGTTGTTGGCGCACCGAATTCCGGTAAGTCAACGCTGTTTAATAGTTTGACTGGCGCGAAAGCGCAGATGGGCAATTGGCCGGGCACGACCGTGGAGGTCAGCCGTGGCGCATGGAAGACTGATGTCGCTGAGTACGATGTCATTGATTTCCCTGGTGCCTACTCGCTGGATGCCATGAGCCCGGACGAAGAGCTCACTCGCGAGATGCTCATCGAGAAACCAGAGGGAGAACGCCCCGACCTCGTCGTAGTTGTGGTCGACGCTACGGCTTTGGGGCGTGGTCTCTATATGGCTGCGGAATTGGCGGAACAGCCTCAGCGCATCGTTCTGGCCCTGACCAAACTCGATGCGGCTGAGGCCAAGGGCATCGATGTGAATCCGGACGCATTGCAGTCAGCTATGGGTATGCCGGTGGTGGCGCTAGATCCCCGTCGTAAAGCGGGAATGACACGGTTGGCCGACGCAGTAGCAGCAGCTCTGGACGGATGTAGTTCGGTGCTGTCGCCGATTCGTCAGGCGGATGGCGAATCGATTGAAAGCTTGGACGAGGCACGCTTTGCCGCTATCGATGCAGCCGTCGCGGCCTCAACAGGCGGGGTAGAGGATCGCCAGACGTTCTCTGACCGCATTGATAACGTGGTTCTTCATCCGGTGCTCGGACCGATTGTGTTCCTGGCGGTCATGTGGGCAGTCTTCCAAATCACGACCACGGTAGCGGCTCCGCTCCAGGACGGTTTGGAAACCCTTATTACCGGTAACTTCGCAGATTTGGTTACCCGCGGCTTGGAAGCGATGGGATGGAATCATCCGATTGTCACGGGGCTGCTTGTCAACGGCATTATTGGCGGTGTCGGTATGGTACTGACCTTCATTCCGCTGATGGCGCTGATGTTCCTGTGTCTCGCGGTGCTGGAGGATTCAGGATACATGGCGCGTGCGGCCGTGGTGGCCGACCGTTTCATGCGTGCAATTGGGCTTCCGGGCAAGGCATTCATTCCGCTCATTGTCGGCTTTGGTTGTAACGTGCCGGCGATTTCGGCGACACGTGTGTTGAGTAACCCGCGCCATCGTATCTTGACGGCGCTCCTGGTGCCGTTCACTTCCTGCTCGGCACGGTTGACCGTTTATGTCATGTTGGCAGCAGTGTTCTTCCCGGATCACGCGGGCACAGTCGTCTTCGCAATGTACGTAATCTCGATTCTGTTGATCGTTCTAACCGGCGTTGCACTGCGTAAGACCCTGTGGCGCACCATGCCGTCGGAACCGCTGGTCATTGACCTGCCAACCTATCAGTTACCGACCGCACGACTGGCACTATCTGTGATGTGGATGCGCCTGAAGGGCTTCCTACAGACCGCTAGTGGAATCATCGTCAGCACTGTCATCGTCGTTTGGCTACTGATGTCTATCCCGGTTGTCTCCGGGCACTCCTTTGCCGATGAAGACCTGGCACCGCAGGACTCCGCATACGGTGCAGTCAGCGCAACTATTGCTCCTGTGTTTAACCCGGCAGGTTTCGGCACATGGTCCCTGACAGGTCCGTTGGTGACGGGCTTTGTGGCCAAGGAAGCCGTCATTTCTACCTGGGCGCAGACCTACGCAGTGGAGGACGTCACCGATTCTGAGTCGAGCGAACAGGCATCCAGCCCCCTGGCGGACAATATTCGACGTGACTTCGACAATGCATCGGATGGGCATGGTCTGGCGGCGGTGTGGGCATACATGATTTTTCTGCTCGCCTACACACCTTGTGTGGCCACGCTGGCGGCGCAGCGCCGAGAGATTGGCCTGAAGTGGACCGGCTTCGGCCTAGCTGCGCAGCTGTTTGTCGCATGGGCGCTGGCCGTGGTCGTGTTCCAGGCACTGAAGCTGTTCCTGTAAAACCTCGTAGATTCCTCGTGGTTTCGGTAAGACTGCTAAGTCATATTTGCTAACTAGAAAACCAAGCCAATTAGAAACCCGAGCTAACTAAAAACCAGGCACTGAAAGGAGCTATCGCCATGGGACTCTTTAATGCTGGGAAGAAAGCTACGGTTACTCGTCAGCCTTCGGAGGCGGTTCAGGACGCAATCGCGCAGGGTATTAGCTCACGACGCAAGATTTGCGAAATCACAGGCCTGCAGCGTGCAACGGTAGACCTCATTCTCGACCGCATGGAACATACCGGCCAATTGCGGCGGGAGTCCCTCGGCGGTATGTGTCCGGGTGGTGGCTGTTCCAACTGTGGAATGTCCGACAGCGGTACGTGCACCGGTGGTAGTTCAAATAGTGGCCCAGTTGCGCTAGTACTGACACGCAGGCCACATTCGGCAGCCTAGTTCTCAGCCTGGGTTCGGTGTTCTCCGCACGCAATGCGGAGAATTTGGCTTGTCATGCGACAATGGCAGCTAGTATGACGAATTTTTCCAACAACTTTGATGAGGTCAGCGACGAAATGTCGCAGCAAGCAAGCACCTCGCACGAGATGGACGATTTTTTCACTGACGCTATCGATGCTGGCAAAGCCACTGATAGTGCCTCGGGGGATGGGTTCGCGGCGAACGTCGGCACGCATGGGGAACCTACTGTCGGTGATTTGGATCTGGAAGCGCGTTCCTCTCTGCGCCGGCTGACCAGGTCAGTAGCACATACTGAGTCTGAAGAAGTGATGGTCGAGTACCGTCAGCTCCGACTGGAACGCGTGGTGCTGCTCGGTGTCTGGACATCCGGGACCCTTCAGGAAGCTGAAGTGGCGATGGAGGAGCTCGCCGCACTGGCAGAGACTGCAGGTTCGGAAGTTTTAGAGATGGTGCTGCAGCGCCGCGATAAGCCGGACCCTGGTACTTACGTGGGATCTGGCAAGCTCAACGAGCTTCGCGATATTGTCGCCTCTACCGGCGCAGATACAGTTATTTGCGACGGTGAACTGTCTCCCGGTCAATTGGTGGCGCTGGAGGATCGCCTTGACGCCAAGGTTATTGACCGCACCATGCTGATTCTGGATATCTTTGCTCAGCACGCGAAGTCCAAGGAGGGCAAGGCGCAGGTCTCGCTGGCACAAATGCAGTACCTGTACACGCGTCTGCGCGGCTGGGGCGGCAACCTATCGCGTCAGGCTGGTGGTCGCGCGGGCTCCAACGGCGGCGTGGGTCTGCGTGGTCCGGGTGAAACTAAGATCGAAACCGATCGTCAGCGCCTACGCCAAGATATGGCGCGAATCCGCAAGGAATTAGCTGGCATGAAGACTGCGCGTGAGATTAAACGCGCACGTCGTAAGGCTGGACACCTGCCGCGCGTGGCAATTGTCGGCTACACCAACGCGGGTAAATCTTCGTTGCTCAACGCACTGACAGGCGCTGGTGTGCTGGTGGAAGACGCGCTGTTTGCAACGCTGGATCCGACGACTCGTCGCACCAAGCTTCGCGACGGTCGCACGGTGATTATGACCGATACGGTCGGATTTGTTCGCCACTTGCCGACGCAGCTCATTGAAGCTTTTCGCTCGACCTTGGAAGAGGTGCTCGAAGCCGACGTCATCATGCACGTCGTAGACTCCTCTGACCCATTCCCGCTGGAGCAGATTAAGGCTGTCAACAAAGTCATCAACGAAATCGCGGAGGAAGAAAAGGCCGAGATTCCGCCCGAGCTGTTGGTAGTCAACAAGGTGGACAAGGCCGATGGCATTACCCTGGCGCAACTGCGCCACCAGCTCGATGATGCGGTCTTTGTCTCTGCGCGAACGGGTGAGGGGATTGGTGAACTGGAGACCCGACTCGAGCTTGCTCTCAATGAGCTGGAGTCTCACGTTCACATGTTGATCCCCTATGACAAGGGCAATATTGTCTCCATGCTCCACGAAGATGCGACCGTGCTGTCGGAAACATGGACGGAGCAAGGCACCCAGATGGACGTGCGTTTGCCCACTAGCCTCGCGGATGAACTGTCGGCATACCACATCGAACCGTAGCGGGAACTGCGGTGGGCATCCACTAGCATTACAACCATGAATTCTACTTCTGACGCGGAGACCCAACAGGGAACCTCCGCAAATCCGCCTGCTGAAAATGCCGAACGTGGCCGTCTTTTCGGTTGGGATATTCACGGTGACGGTCGAAAGATTGCACCGGGAGCCGTCGTGGCTCCCAACGAACGCCTCGATTGGCCTCGCACGATTGGCATTGGCTCACAGCACGTCATTGCCATGTTCGGTGCAACTCTTCTGGTGCCGCTGTTGACCGGCTTTCCAGTCAACACCACACTGTTGTTCTCGGGTATCGGCACGATTGTCTTCCTGCTGATCACCCGAAATCGCTTGCCCTCTTACCTGGGCTCGTCGTTTGCCTTCATCGCGCCACTGACCGCGACACAGGCGCAGGGTATTGGTGTTCAGCTCGGTGTCGTGCTCTGCGCCGGCATCGCGCTCATGCTCGTTGGCTTCGTAGTAAAGTTCGCCGGCAAGCGTGTCCTCGATATGATCATGCCCCCTGCAGTAACAGGAAGCATCGTCGCTCTCATCGGACTTAACCTGGCGCCTGCTGCCACGGAGAACTTCGCCACTCAGCCGTTGGTCGCATTTGTCACGATGGTATCCATTGTCTTCGCAACCGTCGCTGGCCGCGGTATGGTCAGCCGTCTGGGTGTTCTCATCGGCGTACTAATCGGTTGGGTCTTCGCCGCTGCCACCGGAAATCTCTCGCCCGAGGCTACAGAAACCGTCGGCAATGCCGCCTGGATTGGTCTGCCCGCATTCCACGCGCCGGAGTTCCACTTCAATGCGATGCTGATTGGTCTGCCCGTCATCGTAGTGCTCATCGCCGAGAATGTCGGTCACGTTAAGGCTGTTGCTGCCATGACCGGCCGAAACCTCGATGACATCGCTGGCGATGCTCTTATTGCAGACGGTCTAGCCACCACCATCGCCGGTTCAGCTGGCGGTTCTGGTACCACTACCTACGCTGAGAATATCGGGGTTATGGCTGCTACCCGTGTCTATTCGACTGCCGCTTACTGGGTGGCAGCTTTCACGGCCATTGCACTGGCTTTCATTCCAAAGTTCGGCGCACTCATCTTGACCATTCCTACCGGCGTGCTCGGTGGGGCAACGATGGTGCTCTACGGCCTGATCGGTCTGCTCGGTGTGCGCATCTGGATGGACGAAAAGGTCGACTTCAACAACCCGGTCAATCTCACCGCTGCCGCCACCGCGCTGATTGCGGGTATCGGCAACCTCACCCTCGACATCGGTTCGCTGACGCTGGAGGGCATTGCTTGGGGTTCGGTCGGCATTATTATCGGCTATCCAATTTTAAACTGGCTCTATAACCGCATCGGCGAGAACCGCTCGTAGGCCACCCGTCCAGGGCAGGATCTTTTACGAATGCTTAACGACGGAACCCCCGTGACCGTTGCCACGATGTTTCGTCGTTAAGCATATTGCTTTTAATCGCTCAAATCTTGGGCGATCAGCTGTGCAATCTGCTCCACCGCAACTGCGTTTGTACTGGTGATTGTGACTTCATCGCCGTATCCTGCGCCGAGTGCCATCAGCATCAACGTTGAGGAGGCATCAGCCGGTTCGTTGTCGGGTTCGGGTGAATCAATGAGTTCGATCAGTATTTCTTCCTGAAATCGGGAGGCACGCTCAGCGATTACCGACGCGGGGCGGGCGTGAATACCCACCTTGGAGCCGACGTGGACCTGTTGCGTAGCCATGGGGCGGCACCTTGCCTTTCTGCTTATCGATTTCCTCGACACCTGTTCAGAGCTTAATCGCTTGGCAGGTTGGGATGGGGCATGTTTGGTGAAGTTTGCAGGAATGCTTCTGCGGACGGAGCTGGGTTTAGCGAAAGAATTTAGGCGTCCGCTGAAATGTCTGCTTCTAGGTTTTGATTATCGGTACTGACTTGCCGCGGACACAGGCTTTTAGCTGCCACAACGAGAATTGCTGCCACTATGCTGCCCAAGACGATTGCAGCAAGCCATGCGACAGGATTGTCGATTGCAAACAGCACGAAAATACCTCCGTGCGGAACGCGTGTGGCCGCACCCAAAGCCATTGAAGTGCCACCGGTGACGGCACCGCCAATCACAATCGACGGAATCACTCGCAGCGGATCTGCGGCGGCGAAGGGAATCACTCCCTCTGAAATGAAGGCCGCACCGAGCACCCAGCCCGCTTTGCCGTTTTGACGCTCAGCTGAACTGAACAGCTTTGGTCGGAGTACAACTGCCAGCGATGTCGCCAACGGAGGTACCATGCCCGCCGCCATCACAGCGGCCATAATCTTCCATGATGCTGGATCTTCCGAGGCGATGTTTGCGACGGCAAAAAGATAAGCAGCCTTGTTGATCATTCCGCCCATATCCACGCACATCATTGCGCCGAGAAGACTACCGAACAGGAACGCCGCTGTCGTATCCAGTGATTGCAGCCACTGCTGCAGGGCCGTCATCAGCCATGCCAGCGGCATCCCGAGCAGCAGGTACATGGTGAGCCCAACGGCCATAGCCCCGAGCATAGGAATCACGACAACCGGCATCAGCGGTCGCAGCCAGTCCGGGACTTTCATCCTCAACAGTAGGGCTACAACTAGTCCCGCCAGAATGCCCGTCACCAGGCCCCCAAGGAAGCCGGCGCCAACCGTGACCGCGATGGCACCGCCAATGAAGCCTGGTGCAATACCGGCTCTGCCAGCCATGCCAAAGGCGATATAAGCACTCATTACAGCCACAATGACCTGCATGCCGTGGTTGCCGATTGCAAAAAACGCCGAGCCGAGATACAGCCACAGCCCACTACGGTCAACTAGCACGGTGCCGAGATTTTCTGTCGGCACAGCAATCGGGGCATCGAGTCCGATAACCTCCGGCAGCCGCAAATCCCTAGTCACGGCGTCAGCTACTAGACCAACCTGATGACCGCCGACGAGGAACCCCAGCGCAATCAACAACCCCGAAGCGGCCACGAACGGCACCATATAGCTGACACCGGTCATAATGGCGTCACGAACCCAGTGTCCGAAGGCTTTATCGCCGCTTAACGACGATTTACGCGCCCCCACCTTCGTAGTTGCTCGTACCCTCTCAGATGTAGGGTCTGCACCTGCATTACCGGTTTGCGAAGCGGCCTCTTTGTCGTGGTCATCCTTAGGTTGCGGCGCCTTTCGGTCGTAGGCGCGAACGCGTGATTGTTCTGCTACCGCCTTCGCTTGTTCAATAACCGCAGTGGGTTCATTGACTGCCTTACGAATTGGCACTTTGACCTGTGGTTTATCGCTGAAGCGCTTAAGCCCCGTAACTCCAATATCGGCTGCGATTACTAGCACGTCGGCCCGGTCAATTGCTTCTGCGGGGGCTTCCTGGGTTCCTGCCGAGCCCTGAGTCTCTACAGTTAGCGTGACATCAGCCATGCTTTCTGCCGCGCCAGTAAGCGCTTCGGCTGCCAAATAAGTGTGAGCGATGCCCGTGGGGCAGGCCGTAATGGCGACAATATTGGTCTTTGCCGGAGGTTTTTTCGCTTTCCGACGAGGCGCCTTGGTGATGTGCTCGCTAATAATCCGGGCGGCCTCTTCATCGCTTTCAGCACCTCGAAGAGCTGCTCGAAACCCCTTATCGCGAAGTGCTTTTGCGAGTGCAGCCAGAATATCGACGTGGACATCGCTGTTGCTGGCTGGGACACCAATGAAAAAAAGCAGGTCCGCCGGCCCATCAGGTGTGATGAATTCCGTAGCGCTGGTTAAGCGGGCAAACATCAGGGTCGGCATCGACCAGTCCTCATGGCGGCAGTGGGGGATGGCTATTCCGCCCGGCAGACCTGTCGGGGCCTTCTCTTCGCGTTTCAGGGCTGCTGCGACGATGCCGTCGCTGTCGGTGGCGCGGCCGGTCCCTACAGCTTTAGCAATGAGGTAGTTAAGGATCTTCTCCTTTTGTGGACCGACATCTAGGTCAAGGAACACTGTCGACTCATCGGCCAGGTATGATGCAATAGCGGAAAAATCTGCCGAAGAAGACATGGTTTTTTTAATGTTCCTTATCTAGGCACCGAAAAGCTAAGCGTTGAGCTGCCATAACCGGCCAGCCTCGGGGTGAACCTGTTCTGGATAGGGGATGGTCGTACCGGGAAGACTGGTTGCCGCCGCCCCATAAGCCACGGCGGTGGTTAGTGCATCTTGGTAGCTATCACCGCGTTCGCGGGACATAACGTAGCCGGCCAAAGCACAGTCTCCAGCACCGACCGTGGACTGAGCGACTATCGAGGGTGAGGTAGCAGCGAAACAACCGCCTGACTTCACTGAAAGTACCGCCCCTGCCTCGCCGAGAGTGGCAAGGACTTCGGAAACACCAAGTTCGTTCAGTGCACGAGCAGCTTGCGCTACGGGAAGATAGTTCCCTTCGGCTGCAGCGGCCTCAAGTTCTTCGCCGTCCTGATCAATGATTTGGCCAAGTTCGTAGGCGTTTGGCTTCATCAAAAAAGGCCGCACCTTCGGAAATGCGCGAACGACCTCAGTCAGTGGGCCGTCGCTAGTGTCCATAGCAACACGAATATTCGGGTTGACCGAATACACCGCTTCGGTGCATTGAACGTAAAAATCCCGGGGGACACCAGGGGGCAGTGAACCTGCGAAAACTACCCACGTGGCGCGTTTAGCATGGTGGATAAGCTTCTCCAGGACACGCCTACGGTGCGCTTTTGTCAATGTCATTCCAGGGGAATTGAGCTTGGTGGTCGTCCCATCTGGCTCTGCGAGTGTGAGATTAACGCGGGCTTCGTTAGTCGTGTTGATGGCTTCATGGGGTATGCCAGAGACTTCCAACAGACGTGTGAATTTTCCAGAGTCTGATGCAGGGTAG
The DNA here is from genome assembly GCF_001815745.1 of Corynebacterium sp. HMSC064E07. NCBI lineage: Bacteria > Bacillati > Actinomycetota > Actinomycetes > Mycobacteriales > Corynebacteriaceae > Corynebacterium > Corynebacterium sp. HMSC064E07. The sequence continues at coordinate 45,784 of NZ_KV821812.1, forward strand.
AGCGCGAGCGTCTTTTCTCCCGCGTAGTGCAACGCCTTGGACACATTAATTCCCTTGCCGCCAGCCATGTCCTCAGCCATTGGTAGGCGGAACACTCCACCTCGTTTGAGTTCCGTATCGAGGCGAGCAAGTCGATCGATTGACGGATTTACAGTCAAGGTCAGGATCATGAAGCAACCACGACCTCGACACCTTGCTCCCTGAGATCGTTCACGAATTGCTCCGGGGCAGAGGAATCTGTAATCACGACGTCGATATCTTCCAATGCCGCAAAACTGACAAGGAAGTCACGGCCGAGTTTCGTCGAGTCCGCCATAACGATGACCTTGCGCGCATTCGTGATCATCGCGCGCTTTACCGCTGCTTCCTGCGGATCAGCAGTAGAAAGACCGTGGTCAATTGTCAAGGCATTAGAACCAATGAAAGCGACATCGGCACGCATAACCGCAAGAGTACGGAGTGCTGTATCGCCAGCAACCGCCTGAGTAATGACGCGGACTTGGCCGCCAAGGAGTTGAAGCTCAATGCGGTTCGATCCTGCGAGTGTGATGGCGTTGGGAAGAGAGTTTGTGACAACCGACCAACGGCGGTTATCAGGGGAGTGGACCATCAGCTCTGCAAGAGCCTCGGTGGTAGTTCCGGCATCGAGAAAAATTCCCCCACCAGAGTCAGGTAGAAAATCGGCAGCACAGCGGGCAATAGAGAGCTTCGCGTCTTTCTGCGCGTTCTTTCGAGCGGCAACTGAAAACTCAACAGTCTGAAAAGAACGAGTAGCTACAGCGCCACCGTGTACACGGTGAACTGCGCCCTCTGCATCCAACTGAGCTAGGTCACGGCGAATCGTCTCTGCTGTGACATCGAAAGCTTCCGCAAGATCAGCGACCGTCACGCGCCCTTCGACTGCTGTCAAAGACGCAATCTTCCGGCGGCGTTCCTCTGCGTACATTCCCCGCTCCTTAGCTGTTAAAAATTCTCAGCTTTACTACCTGCTTCCAGTATGCCCGTTTGTGTCTGTTTCGGGCAACGAAAATGTGGGAAATTAAAGACTGCGTAGGACGCTGACAATCTTGCCGAGGATCTTGGCGTGCTCTGCGGGGAGCGGGTCAAATGCGCGATTATGGGGCATTAGCCACTTGCCAGCAGCGTCTTCGTGCCATTCCTTGACTGTTGCTTCATCTTCAAACAGGGCCGCAACAAAGTCGCCCTGTTCGACCACGTCTTGGGAACGGACTACCACCCAGTCTCCGTCGAGAATGCCTGCGTCAACCATGGAATCACCCACGACCTTGAGTAGGTACAACTGACCAGAGCCCGTAATCTCCATCGGAAGTGCCATATGACTTTCCACATGCTGTTCCGCCAAAATGGGGTTGCCAGCCGCAATCTGTCCAACGATAGGAACGAAGATTGGCTCTGGCATGTCCTCTGGCATCTCGGGAGTTTGGGTGCTGCCAGTGGCCTTTGGCCCAGGCTTTACCGGAGTGAAAGTGCCAGCTGAGGATTTCGAATCCCTTACGTTTACCGCACGGGGTTTGTGTGGGTCGCGGCGGAGAAAGCCCTTCTTTTCCAACTCCTTGAGTTGGTACGCTACCGACGAGGTGGAATTCAAGCCCACGGCATCTCCAATTTCTCGAATGCTCGGTGGGTATCCGCGAAGTACGACGGCATCCGAAATGACATCAAGAATGCGACGCTGCCGATCGGTGAGTGTTTTAGGGTTCGCTTTCTTCTTTTGAGCCATGGAATATCCCTTCTCAAACTCTTTCGAATGAATCATAACTCAAAACTGTTCGAATCGTCGAGTATCGAACACCGCGCGTCCTTGAATTCTTTGGAGAAGGTCTACATAATCCGTGCTCGGAGGCCGTGGCGGTTTCGAAAATCGAAAATAAAACCGGATAGCGGTAGACAACGTTCGAACATGGTGTTATAAATCGAACATGACAAGTTGCTCGAACAGTCGTTTGATGAAAAGGTCTAGACGGATTCTCTGCATCCGCCCTTGGACATAGTCTCCACAGCGTCGGGAAACGGTCGTACAACTCTTATTCTCTCCAGGCCGGCAACGGTGGGAGAGTCAACGTTGGAAAGGGAGAAAACATGATGTCTACGGTTTCTACCGCACTAGGTGTTAGCAGCGCATCTGATATTGACTTTTCTCAAGTTTCCGAGCCCTCTGCTCGGACGACACGGAAAGCCCCGTTGGTGTGGGGTGAACGTAGTGCGTCTTGCACACAGCACATCGTTCGGCCCGGTCAGCGTGCACGTATTGCACAGCGCAATCGCGATGGGGCTTCATCGACGCGAATGCGGAGGGACAGGTCGCGGCCTAGTCATGTCTCGGTCAACTACGGGCGCCCGTCTCTATCCGTTAGCAGGGCGCAGCAGTCCAATCGTAGTGATGTATCCTCAGGCACTAACCTGACTCGTTTGATGGCGGTATGGGCTCTAGGGCTTGGTGCTTTCTTCGGAGTTTTCGGCAGCGTGGTCTTTGAACAAGGAGAAAGTGAGACAGTCGAAAGCACCTTTACGTCTACGTACGCTTCCTACTCCGCGCAATAATCATTCCGGTTTCCGGCGTTGGGGTTGGACGTAGACTGGAGGCTGTGTATTGCCAGTTTTGTCACCATGATCAGACACGAGTCTTGGACTCACGGTTAATAGATAACGGTATGGGGATTCGTCGTCGAAGAGAATGCCTGAATTGCGGTAAACGTTTTTCTACGATTGAACGCTCGCAGCTGATGGTCGTTAAACGGGATGGAATCCCTGAGGAGTTCAACCGTGAAAAGGTTATCCAGGGTGTTCGACGTGCGTGCCAGGGGCGTGAAGTATCAGAGTCTCAGCTGAAGAAGCTTGCACAAAAAGTGGAGGAGAGCCTCCGCGAGAAAGGCACGCCTCGGGTGGACTCAAACGATATCGGCCTTGCCATCCTTGAGCCGCTCAAAGAACTGGACGAAGTTGGCTATCTCCGCTTCGCTTCAGTGTACAAGTCCTTTTCCTCCGCTGACGATTTCGCGCAGGAAATTTCCAGCATGCGTAAGGGGAAAGGACCGCAGGCAAATGGCAACGAGGTTAGAAAGAACTAACGCAGTTTATCCACACGTTTCTTTACTCGGGTCAGGGATACGCTCTGGGCGGTACCCAAGCGTTGTGCGAAAAGGCTGACGCGCAGCTCTTGGATGAGCCACTGAATATCCCGTACCTCCGCGGAATTCGAACGTGCCTTAGGTAGCTGCTTAAGCTTTGCCGCCAAGTATTCGCGGGCCTCAGTCACCTCATCCTCACGTTCAGCATCACGATCCGGGGCACGGTTCATTTCCTCAAGTCGAATCTCCATCGCTTGGAGATAACGCGGCAAATGACGTAGGTGCTGCCAACCGTGCCTTGCCACAGCGCCCTTAGGGAACATGAACTCCAGCTGGCGACGCATATCGTCAATGGCATCGCCTTCCCACTTGTTTAGCTGATTCACCACCGAGACATAGCGAGGCATAGCCTGGGCTACGCCGACGACCAATTGGCGCACCTCTGAGGCAACACCAGAACGAACGCGTTCGAGTAGTTTATCGAAATCCTTCGGATCGCGGACCGGGCCACCGGCAGCCATCATACGGTCGCGAATCACGGCGACACGGCAGTCCTCGACAAGCCCATCGGCGCCCCCATGTGGCCATGCGTCCACGCCAACACGTTGCTGGAGTGGAAGCCCCTTAGTCATTTGTGCACCATTTACTGGGCAATCCCGCAATAACATTGTCAAATTTGTGGTCGCCAACGTCGCCTCTGCCTGCGCCTTAGTTGGTTTGACCTCGATGGCCACGCCATCCTTAGTGGTCACCAGCGTCGGATACATCGTGACGGACTGACCGTCGACAGTACTTTTGACCGTTTCTGAGACAGTGCCCAAGTTGTCTGAAGTCCACTTTTTCACAGCTTCTCGTGCTACAGCCTTCGAACGTTTCGACACAGCCGTTGAGACCGTCGTGGCATGCTTGTCTCGAAGCGCGGCAAGATCCCGGCTCTGATCGACGATCTTTCCATGGCGGTCTACCACTGCGTAGTTAAAGCGCAAGTGTGCTGGCAGCTTCGAAGGGGTAAAGTCTGCACCATTGATGCCCGAGCCTCCGAGTCGTCGTAAAGCATCGGCAAAAACATCGACGAAGCGGCCTGAGTACGGAGTCATCGTCTCCAGCGCTCGGCGTGCGAAATCCGGTGCGGGGACAACGGACTTGCGCATTGCCTTCGGCAGAGTGCGAATGTAGGCTTCTGCGAGCTCAGCGCGAAGACCTGGCACCTGCCAGTCGAAGCCATCTTCACGCAAACCCGCAAGAAGAGGCACGGGGACACGGAGAGTCACACCGTCATCAGGGGCGCCCGGTTCGAACTTATAGGTCAGGGTGAAATCGACCGAGCCCTGCTGCCGCATTTCGGGGAAGGCGTTGTCATCGATGTCGCCGGCTTCGGGGTTGAGCAGCTTATTGGGATCAAAGTCCAGTAGATTCGGCTGCTTGGGCTTAGTTTTCTTCCACCAGCGGTCAAAATTCGCGGCCGTGGTGATAGAGGCGGGCAGCTTGGAGTCGTAGAACGCGTAGAGCACGTCGTCATCGACGACAATGCCGCGGGAACGCTGCTTTTCCTCGATCTTCTCGGCTTCGGCAAGTTTGTCCTGGTTGTTCTTGAAGAACTCGTGATGTGTGTTCCACTCGCCGTCGACAAGCGCAGAGCGAATGAAAATCGAGCGGGCGGCGTCGGCATCGACTCGGTGATATGGCACCAGACGATCAACCACCACAGGCACGCCGTAGAGCGTCGACTTCTGGTAAGCCATCGCTGCACCGCGCTTAGTCGACCAGTGAGGCTCTGAGTACTGGTGTTTGAGTAGATGAGGGGCTACCTTCTCTACCCACTGCGGCTGAATCGTGCCTACGTTGCGCGCAAAAGTGCGCGAGGTCTCGACGATTTCCGCAGCCATCACCCAGCGAGGCGGCTTCTTTGCCAACGCGGACGAGGGGTGAATGAGGAACTTAGTGTTGCGGGTGCCAGTAAATTCCTTGCCCTCGCCCTCGCGCGTACCAATCATCGATAACAGACCCGGTAACAGCGACTTTGCCACCTCGTCGGGATCGTCGACACCGCTTGTTGAGCTGCGGGCCGAAAGACTCCAGCCCAGCTCAGCCGTTGCCTGGTGGAGTTGACGCACCAAGTCCTGCCACTCGCGAACGCGCAAATAGTGGAGGTACTCGCGCTTGCACATCTTGCGGAACTGGTTACCGCTAAGCTCGCGGCGCTTTTCTTCCAGATACTCCCAGAGTTTCAGAAGGGAGTTGAAGTCGCTGGTGGTGTCTTTAAATCGGGCATGCAGCTGATCTGCTTGAGCCTGGAACTCCAGCGGACGTTCTCGGACATCCTGCAGCGACAAAGCAGCGACGATGACGGTCACAGCACCAAGCGTGGTGTTTTCGTAGCCCTCAACCAGCATGCGGGCAAGCCGCGGGTCGACTGGAATCCGGGCAATCTGTCGGCCAATATCGGTCAGCTCGGGAGCACCAGAGCTGGTGCGTGAACCAGATGCACGTCCTCTTCCAGACCCCGACGAAGTGGTAATAGCTTGCAGTTCAGTAAGCAGGTTGATGCCATCACGTACTGCTTTATGCTCCGGCGGCTGCACAAAGGGGAAGTCCTCAATCGCGCCTAGCCGCAGCGAAATCATCTGCAGCACAACCGATGCGAGGTTGGTGCGCAGAATCTCCGGATCCGTAAACTCGGGGCGAGAGAGAAAATCCTCTTCGCTGTAGAGACGAATCGCCACACCATCAGCCACGCGACCACAGCGGCCCGAGCGCTGATTAGCGGACGCCTGACTGATGTCCTCGACTGGCAAGCGCTGCACCTTCGTGCGGGTGGAGTAGCGCGAAATGCGCGCGGTGCCAGTATCGACGACGTACTCGATACCCGGCACCGTCAGCGACGTCTCCGCGATATTGGTCGCCAGCACAATGCGGCGCCCGGAGTGCGGAGTGAAGATTCGATGCTGCTCTGCATTAGATAGCCGACCGAACAGCGGGACGGCTTCCACACCCTTCCAGTGTTTACCCTCGATGGCTTCGGCAGCTTCCCGAATCTCTCGCTCACCCGAAAAGAACACCAGGATATCGCCGTCACCAAGCCGCATGAGCTCTTCACACGCAGCGATAACACCATCGATCTGCTCGATGGCGACTTCCTTTTCTTGCCCATTTTTCGCAACAACAGTCCGCACCAGTGGGCGATAGCGAATTTCCACCGGGTAGGTGCGCCCTGACACCTCGATGATGGGCGCAGGGTGCTCGTCGTCAGGCGCGAAATGACGAGCGAACCGTTCCGGATCAATCGTCGCCGAAGTGATAATGATCTTCAGATCTGGGCGCTGCGGCAGAATATGCTTTAAATATCCCAGCAGGAAGTCGATGTTGAGGCTGCGTTCGTGCGCCTCATCGATGATGATGGTGTCGTACTCACGCAATAGTCGGTCGCGGCCAATTTCGGCCAGCAGGATACCGTCGGTCATCAGTTTAATGCAGGTATCCTTGCCCACGCGGTCATCAAAACGCACCGCATAACCGACGTGCTGTCCAATCTTCTCGCCCAGCTCATGGGCGATGCGCTCCGCCACCGAACGCGCCGCAATACGACGTGGCTGAGTGTGACTAATCTTGCCCCGCACCCCGCGTCCCAGTTCTAGGCATATCTTCGGGATCTGCGTAGTCTTACCAGAGCCAGTCTCACCAGCAATAATGACGACCTGATTGTTCTCAATCGCCTCTGCAATATCGTCGCGGCGGGCGGACACCGGCAACTGCGCCGGGTAGGTGATGCGAGGAATCGCATTACGACGATCTTCTAACCGCTCCAGAGCAAAGTCGAGGTCTGCAGAGATTGCAGACAGCGCCTTCGGCGCGGATGCTCGCTTTAGCCGACGTCGGAAGGACTGGGCCTCCCGAATAGGTAATTGATCAGCGAGCTGGTAGAGCTCCTTTTTACGCGTGTCCTTAGCAGGCTTGCCAGAGCGCTGCGGCCTGGCGGAATTGCGATGGCGTGAGTGGTGGTTTCCCGACTGGACACGTGGAGCTGGTTTATCAGAACGGCTAGGAGTAGTCATGGTTGCCTACTAGATTAGCCGTGTCTTGGTAGACAACCCACATCTGTGCTGATTGGAGACGCTCAAGATGGTCCGATGGCAGCAGGAAGCGTCCTACTTTGCGGCTGCTAGCTCTTCGGCAACTTCCTTGCAGTCCTCGCGCCCACAGTGCTGTGTCTCGGTATCCTCCCAGCAGTCATCGCAGATAAGCACCTGTCGACGGCAGGTGTCTTCGTTGATGCAGTTCTGGAAGGTGTTTGTGGGCTTGCCGCAGTGGACGCAGTGTCCGAGCTGTACGTAGTCCTCGTCTTCGATGCCATCGCCAAACTCCATATGCATGCGCTTGTCGAAGACATAGAGAGAGCCTTCCCACAGCCCCTTATTGCCAAACTTTTCGCCGTAGCGGACAATACCGCCGTCGATTTGGTAGACCTCTTCGAACCCGCGGTTCTTCATAAGCGCGGAGAGGATCTCGCAGCGGATGCCGCCGGTGCAGTAGGAAATAATCGGCTTGTCCTTCATCCAGTCGTACTTGCCGGATTCCAGTTCGTCGATGAAGTCGTGCGTGGTCTTTACGTCGGGGACGACGGCGTTTTTGAACTTGCCGATCTCAGCTTCCATCGCGTTGCGACCGTCGAAGAAGATGACATCGTCGCCGCGCTCCTCGACCAATTTATTGACCTCTTCAGGCTTCAAATGTGTGCCGCCGCCAATGACACCTTCGGCATCGACTTTAAGCTCGCCCGGAGCACCGAAAGCGACGATTTCGTCGCGAACCTTGACGGAGAGTTTCGGAAAGTCATCAGCGCCGCCTTCGCTCCACTTGAACTGCATGGAGTGAAAAGCGGGGTACTGCTTGGTTTTCTTGATGTACTTCTTACAGGCATCGAGATCACCGCCGACGGTGCCGTTGATGCCGTGCTCGGACACCAGAATGCGACCTTTAAGCCCTAACGATTCGCAAAGATCGCGCTGCCACAGCATGATGGCACGCGGATCGGACAGCGGGGCGAACTGGTAGTACAGAAGAATCTTGCTGATGCTCACGGGGACTATTCTAGTCTGCTCTCCCAGTTATCCTATTTTCGGCGTGAGCTGGTGGTCTGGTTTAGTGCTTCTGATAGAGAGCCTTCTTCTGGTACTTGGGCTCGGAAGTAACTAGGACACCGAGGTTGCGGAAAATTGTTTCGTCCACGCTGCCCAGAATGGTGGTGGTGTGGACATCGCAGTTTCGAAGGTTCTTCAGCTCGGCGAGGGCTGCGCGGGCGTCGTCGCTGGTGGCCGCCGACACGGAAAGGGCGATAAGGACCTCGTCGGTATGCAAGCGGGGGTTGCGGCTGCCCAGGTGATGCGTCTTAAGCGTTTGAATTGGCTCGATGGCAGCAGGGGAGAGCAAGTGTAGGTCCGGGTCGATATTGGCGAGCTTCTTGAGAGCGTTGAGCAGCATTGCTGCTGAGCATCCGAGCAGCTCAGAGGTCTTGCCCGTGATGATTGTGCCATCGTGCAATTCGATTGCACTGCCCGGCGCCCCGGTAGATTTCTCAACCTCAAGTGCTGGTGCGACGACTCGGCGGGCAGCTGTCGACACGTTGGCCTTGCTCATAATCATGGCAATGCGCTGCGAAACTTCGTCGTCTGCGCTGTTCTTGTGTTCGTCGACAAGAGCCTTGTAGTAACGGCGAACGATTTCTTGGTTGGATGCCTCTCGGCACACTTCGTCATCGTCGATACAGTAACCGGCCATATTGACGCCCATGTCGGTCGGTGACTTGTACGGCGACTCGCCCGCGAGCTTCTCCAACAGGGTGCGCAGCAGTGGGAAGACCTCGACATCGCGGTTATAGCTGGTGACCTTGGTGTCATAGGCGGCCAAATGAAAAGGATCGATGAGATTGATGTCATCGAGATCAGCCGTTGCCGCCTCGTAGGCCAGATTTACCGGGTGTTCGAGTGCTAGGTTCCAGATAGGGAAGGTCTCAAACTTTGCGTAGCCGGAACGAATCCCGTGTTTGTGGTCGTGGTAAATCTGCGATAGACAGGTCGCCAGCTTTCCGGAGCCCGGGCCCGGCGCTGTGACAACGACCAAGTCCCGCGTCGTTTGCGCCCATTCATTCAGTCCGAAGCCGGCTTCACTGACAATTTTCTCGGTGTTTGTTGGGTAGCCCTCGATATTGCGATGGCGAATTACGCTCAATCCGAGTCGCTGCAGGCGCTCAATGAAGTTCTTTGCCAGGGTGTTGTCGTCGGAAAGCTGTGTGACGACGACGCTGCCGACAACAAACCCGCGTTCACGAAAGACATCGACGAGGCGGAGCACATCGTCTTCGTAAGTGATGTCGAGGTCAGCGCGGACCTTGTGACGCTCCAAATCCTTGGCATTGATGCACACCATGATTTCCAGATCGTCCTTGAGGCGATCGAGCATAGCGATTTTATTGTCAGGTGTGAAGCCGGGGAGAACACGCGAGGCATGCATATCATCAAATAGCTTGCCGCCCATTTCGAGGTAGAGCTTGCCGCCTTCACCTGCGATGTCTGCGCGCCGCTTCTTAATATGAGCGGATTGCATTTCGATGTACTTCTCGCGGTTAAAACCGACAGCCTGACCCATGGTGCCCTTTCTGAAGTTGTGTCTGCGGGGAGCGCGCTAAATATTGCGAAATTCTACTGTGCCCATGGTAGTGATACCGCCTTGCGAATGTCGTATCGGTTACTGCTGTCGCGGGGGGGATTTTGGAAACTTTGGTTAATTAGGCCACGTGTAGGGGATTGTCTGATTAAAGTCCAGCATATTGATATTCAAAAAGAAATATGAAGAGGATGTGACATGCTCGATCGCCAGATGGCATCATCGTCGAATTCGGCAGAACCAACCGCACGCGCCCCGTACCAAGTGGGCAGGCGAGGCTTCCTCGTCGGAGCAACTGCCGTGTCAGCTGCGAGTATGATGCCTGCCGTAAGTGGTGCACCTAAGGCAAACGCCGCTCCTGCAAACGGGGCTTCTGCCGCCGCGGGGAATTCGACCACCAATTTGAATGTTGGTCGAGGAATGGCCGATATGACAGGCGAGCCACTCGGCGCTGGCATGAACGGGTATGCGGTCATGGATCAGACCACCTCGGGTCTGCGTCTTCGCCAGATGGCGCGTGCATTCATCTTCGGCGATGACAACGACAACCGTGTCGTCCACGTCACCGCAGACATGGGGCTCATGTTCCAGTCCATCCAGATGGAAGTTCTGCGGCGTCTCCGAGCTCTTTTCGGAGACCTCTACCATGAGGGCAACGTGCTTATCGGCGCCTCCCATACCCACGTCGCACCAGGGGGAACATCAGGGCATCTCATGGTCGATCTGACGACCCTTGGCTTCCGCCCGGTAACTTTCGAAGCCGCCGTCGTCGGCATTGTTAAGTCCATTGAACGTGCACATGCCGACTATCAGCCATCCACTATCCACCTGACCAAAGGCATTGCCACAGATGCTGGCGTCAACCGCTCGCGCGAGGCATTCGAGCGCAATCCCAAGGAAGAACAGCAACTTTTCCCCAATGGTGTCAATCCGGAAAGCCACACTCTTCATGTCAGCCGCGGTGGGCGGGCAGTCGGCCTCATTAACTGGTACGGCATTCATCCGACCACCTTTGGTCCAGAGCACACCATTATCGACGGCGATAACAAAGGCTACGCAGCGTGGAAGATGGAGAAGGATCACGGAGTAGTTCATCGCGAACCGGCCGATGCCCCCTTTGTCGCCGCATTCGCTATGTCGTGTCCCGGTGACATCAGCCCGAACATGGGGCTCGAGCCAAATTCGGGCCCAGGCAACGGAGACGAAGCAGAGTCCGCCCGCATTCTCGGTCAGCGTCAGATTGACGCTACCCAAGGCCAGGCTATTGCACTGCCAGGAGGCGGAATCGCCACCGTCCACAAGTGGGTCAACCTTGGCGATGTCGACATCGACGGCCAATTCACGCCCGATGGCCAGCCACACCGCACTGGACCTGCAATCCTCGGTGCGGCCTTCGCAGCCAGTAGCCAGGAGGACGGCGGCGGCGAACCGGCCCTAGGTTTCAACGAGGGCCAGCGTGGAGGCACACCGTGGGTACGCCAGCTCAATAAGGTCGTGCTCCCGAAGAATATCGGGGAGATTCAGGGCGAGAAAGAATGCCTGCTGCCAGTGGGCTACATCGATGGTCTTCTCCAGCAGACCCACATGTTCTCCATCACCCGCATAGGTGGCTTCACCTTAATCACCAACGGCCTTGAACCCACCACGATGTCGGGTTACCGCATGCGTCAGCACGTCGCTGAAATCCTCGGCGTTCCAATCGACACTGTCATCTGTCAGGGTTACACCAACAGCTATGGGCACTACGTCACTACTCCGGAAGAATACGATCAGCAGGACTACGAGGGCGGCGCAACGGCTTTCGGCAAGTACACGCTCAGTGCGATGATCTCCATCTATCACGATCTCGCCGACGCGCTTGCCGACGGCCTGGCTGTCGAACCGGGCAGTGCTGCAGGTGATCTCACTGGCATCATCCCGCCGTCGCCAGCAGGAGGAAAGATTATCGATTCCGCACCAATGGGCAAGAATTTTGGTGACGTGCTCGAATCGACTGCAAGCGTCACGGTAGGGCAGAAGGCCGTTGCCCAATTCGTCGCGGCAAATCCGAATAACGACTTGCGACTGGAAGACGGCTACCTACTTATCAAGAATGACCGCGGTGAGATTGTTTCCGACGACTGGGACCAGGCAACTGTCATTGAATTTGCCAAGGACGGTATTTACACCACCGCCAAGGTCACTTGGGAGACCGCACGAGTCGCGCCGGGCAAGTATGACATCATCGTGCGTGGTAGCGCGTTGGGTGCCGGTGATTCGCTGAACCCATTCGAGGGAGTCGCCTCGGTGGAGCTCGTGTAAGAACGTCCAACTAAATACGTCCATGCGCACAATGTGACTTATACTTCGGCCTTTAAAAATTCATCAATGGCTTGTCTCACGTATAGTCCGTTGTGCGCATTATTTGTATGTATCCGTCAATTTGGCAGGAGCAATTTGCTTCATGAATACCTCAAACGATCCATATAGCAACAACGATCCTTACGGTGACGGCAGCCGGGACAATGAGTCCAATAACTATGACTCCCAGAGTCACGGTTTTCCCAACAATGGTTCGCAGGACTACAACCCTTACGGGTTCGATTCGGACGCACAACATGGCCCGCGTGGACCAGAGGATTCGCCACAGTGGAATCAGACTTACGGCCGTGAACAGGCTTATGGCGAAATTCCTTCTTATGGAACTGGCGAGTCGCGCGATAGTTACGGCGGGCAACCCTATGGTGCGGACTCGAGCTACTGGCAGCACCAGTCCAGCGGGGCTTCTGCAGCCGGTGCACTTGCTCCCGGAGTCAACATGCCAGGTGGCGATGAGCCGCCGGTGAAGCCTGTGGCACAGGGGCCGACGAAGGTCGACATTGGAAGTGCCTTTTCCGCGGCGTTTCGTAGTCTAAACAGCAATTTTGCTTCCTGGCTTGGCATCATGCTGACGTTCTTCGCCGTACTAGTTGCCCTGATTGTTGGCGCAGCGGCAATTCTCTTTGCATCTGGTGACTTCGATCCGGACTTTGAGCCGAACTATCCAGGCGATGTTCCATTTGAGGATCTAGGGTCAATGTTCGCGACTCTCGGCGCGATGGCACTGCTATTTGCCGTGGGCATGTTCGCGATGCAGGCATTTATGCTGCGCGGTGCATTCGAAGCTGTCGACGGGCGAGTGCCGAGCTACGGTACTTTCTTCCGTGTAAACCGGTGGGGGTCTCTTATCGGTGTCTACATTGTCACGTTCCTGGTGGGGTTGCTCGCCATGCTTCCAGGGATGGCACTCTTCATCGCTGGAGCATCCCTGTCTGCCAACGGCAGTGAAGCTGCCGCGGCAATGATCCCACTGGGCTACTTGGTTTTGTTGTTGACGTCGATATTCATCATGCCAATCACAGCGATTATGCCGCTCCTTGTTTTCGATGGTCGAGCAACAGCACTTGAGGCTCCGGTCGTCGCATGGCGCTTGGTGAAGCCTCAGTATTGGACGATGCTCGTTGCATTCATTCTGACGTCGATTGTTTCTTCCGCAGGTGCAATGCTCTTCTATATCGGCATGTTGTACACAGTCCCGCTTGCTCTCCTCGTGCAAGTACATATCTACCGTCAGCTCATCGGTGGCCGTCGAGTAGTTAATGAAGCCCAGGAGAATCCGGGTTATTACCCGCCACAGCAGTAGCCAAAAACGAACAAGAAAAAGCGCCCAAGGAACCGGTACAAATTGGTTCCTTGGGCGCTATTTCGTTAGCAGGTAATCCTGCGGGGGAGCGTTCGGCTATCAAAAGCCGAACCTATGCTCCGAATATTTAGCGGGCAGCCTCAGCGAAAACAGCCTGCGCAACACCAGAGACGGTGCCGGCAATCTTCACAGCTTCCCAGACCTGCTCCTTGGTCAGACCAGCATCGCGGACGACCTTTGCGTGAGAAGTCACGCAAGCTTCACAGCCGTTGATGGCAGAAACTGCCAGAGACCACAGCTCGAAGTCTTCCTTCTCGACACCTGGATTAGAGATGATGTTCATGCGCAGGCCAAATTTAACCTGTGCGTAGTCATCACCGAGCATGTGGCGAGTGCGGTAAGCGACGTTGTTCATGCCCATAACGGTGGCCGCACCAAGCGCAGACTCGAAAGCCTCGTCAGACAGGTGCTCCTTGGCTTCCTCAGCAATCTCGGAGAAAACGGTCTCGTTGCGGGTGGCAGCAGCAGATGCAAGCAGGGTACCCCACAGCTGCTGCTCGGAGAGTTCCGTAGAACGGGTGAGAGTGCCAAGGTTCAGCTTCATGTCCTTGGCGTACTCCGGTAGGCCGGAACGAAGGTTATCGATGCTCATATGAGTTACTTCAGCTCCTGCTTCAGAACATCCATCTTGTCGATGTTCTTGGTCGGGTCATTCTTCTGCCAGTTACATGCGCAGACCTCTTCAGACTGAAGAGCGTCGAGAACACGCAGAACCTCGTCAACGTTACGACCGACAGCGTCCGGGGTAACGGAGACGAACTGAATGATGCCGTCCGGGTCAATGATGAAGGTTGCGCGGTCTGCAACACCGTCAGCGTTCTCGACGCCGAGTGCACGCATCAGGTCGTGGCGGATGTCGGAGAACATCGGGAACGGGATGTCCAGCAGTTCCTCGTGGGTTGCACGCCAGTTGAAGTGGGAGAACTCGTTGTCGCCAGAGCCACCGAGAATAACGGTGTCGCGGTCTTCGAATTCCTCGTTCAGCTTGCCGAATGCAGCAATCTCAGTCGGGCAGACAAAGGTGAAGTCCTTCGGGTAGAAGAAGACGACTTTCCACTTACCCTCGTAGGACTCATTGGTTACCTGCTCGAAGTAGTCATCCGGAGAAGAAGCGTTTGCATCACGCAGGTTGCCGCCCTTGAGAGCGGTTAGAGAAAACTCGGGGAACTTGTCGCCAACAGTCAAAATTGCCATGGAATCCTCCTGAATGTATTCCTTCTGGGGTCACACGCCATTATGCCTATGGATTCCCAAACCGTCAAGAGGAAAAAGTTAATAAGCTCGTGTAGGCTTATAGGTATGCGTAATAGAGATTATCGGCCCACTTTGCCTCAGTTACGTGCCTTTGTCGCGATTGCCGATACCGGTCACTTCGGTCAAGCCGCTGCCCGCCTCGGCATTTCACAGCCCAGCCTGTCACAAGCGCTTTCCACCCTTGAGCAGGGACTGGGGGTGCAGCTTGTAGAGCGTTCGACTCGCCGAGTGCTGGTGACGCCACTCGGTCGCGGTCTGATTCCTTATGCACGCCAAGCATCTGAAATTGTTGACGAGATCGTTGCTCGCGCATCTGGCCGTACAGATGATTTGTCCGGACCACTATCCATTGGTGTTATCCCTACGGTTGCTCCATACGTGCTGCCCAACTTCCTCCAGTTGGTTCGTGACGAGCTGCCAGATCTAAAGCCTAGGATCGTCGAGGAGCCGACCGAGCGCCTCATCGAATCACTTCGTTCCGGCACCATTGATGCAGCCATCATGGCACTGCCGTCCGATGTGCCTTCCTTTGAAGAGATTTACCTCTACGACGAAGAGTTCTACATCGTCGTGCCAGACGATCATCCGCTGGCAGGTAAGGAAGACGTAAAGCTTGAGGCAATCAGGGACTTGGACTTGCTCCTGCTTGACGACGGTCATTGCCTGCGCGACCAGGTGTTGGATATCTGTCGCAAGGTCGATGCTGTTCACGGCGAGACATCCAGCTTGGAAACACGGGCGGCTTCTCTATCCACCGTCGTGCAGTGTGTTGCCGGTGGGTTGGGGCAGTCGCTTGTGCCGGAATCGGCTGTCAAGATTGAGGCGCACCGTCCCGGCCTGGCTGTTGCGCGATTCGAAGGTCCGGCACGGCCGGGACGCACCATTGGGCTGGTTCACCGCGCATCATCGGTACGCGGCGGCGAGTTCAATCGAATTGCCGAACTGGTACGGCAGGCATACATAGACGCTATTGCCTAAAGCTCTCTTGGCGCATGTTGCGGTAGCGTACGAAGTAAGCCAAACCGGGCTGGCAGTTCCAGCCCGGTTTGGCGTTTATCCCTGAATAATTCGTAGCGATGCCAACCTGACTTCGCCGTATTCATCAGATGCAGCCAAATCAACGTTCGCTTCAAAGCGCCAACCGTGGTCACCCTCAGGATCATCGAGTATCTGGATCACATGCCATAGGCCCTCACCAGCCTTGCGGTCAATCGAAATCATATCGCCGCCGCGTGCCTTTGCATCGATGCCTAGGTCATCGTATTCATCGAAGTAGTCATCCATCGCGGCAGGCCAATCTGGTGCGTCGGCGAGGTAGTTGTCCAGGTCGGCCAGCTCCTCCTCCTTTTCAAAGGCAAAGAGCTGCACGTGGCGGAACATGAGATTGCGCACCATACGGGTAAATGCACGCTCATTGCCTGTAAGGGGCCGCGACTCGTCGGTGCCAAAAGCCGCTTCCTGGAGAGTTTCTTCGTCCAATGGCTTGTCCGGATCGGCCATCTGCGCCCATTCATCTACCAGGGAGTTATCCACCTGCACAACGAGCTCGCCGAGCCATTCCACAATGTCCCGGAGTTCCTCGTTAGCGGCTTCCGGTGGGAGAGTGTGTCGCAAAGTGCGCCAGGCATCGGTGAGGTAGCGCAAGAAAATACCTTCAGAGCGGGCAATTCCGTACTCAGATACCACGTCTGAGAAAGTCATGGCCTTTTCCACCATCTCGCGCACCACAGACTTGGGCGACAGCGAAAACTCACGCACCCACGGGTGACCTTGAGCATAGGTGTCGAATGCGCCCTCCAGCTCGTCGGCAAGCGGCATCGGCCATGTGATGTCTTCGACGATGTTCATACGTTCGGTGTAATCAACACCCTCGGCCTTGAGCGCGGCGATTTCTTCACCGCGTGCCTTTTTCTGCTGCGCGATGAGCAGTGGGCGAGGGTCTTCCAGAATTGACTCAAACACACTGATGACATCGAGTGCGTAGTTCGGGCTGTCCTTATCCAACAGTTCGAGCGCGGCGATGGCGAAAGGCGACAGCGGCTGATTGAGCGCGAAGTCACGCTGCAGCTCCATTGTCAGCTCGGGGCGGCAGTCATCGCCCTCGCCATGCGTGACGACGATACCCGCGGTGACCAAACCGCGGTAAAGCTCAATAGCGGTCAGAATAGCCTCATTTTGCTGGTGGCGGGTGTCGTGATTGGTGCGCAGCAGATGACGCATGTGTTCGTAGGTATCGCCACCACGTGCAATGACGTTGAGCAACATACCGTTGGTCACTGCAAAGTGGCTAGTCAGCGGCTCTGGTGGCTGAGAAACGATTTTGTCGAAGGTCTTCTCCGACCATGTCACTTCGCCCTTGGGAACGGACTTTAGCCGCAACTTCTTCAGTTTGGCCTCATCCTGGCCGGCACGGCGCCGCAGCTTGGCGTTTTCGATTTCGTGTTCAGGTGCTTCGACAACTACGGTGCCCTCGGTGTCGTAGCCAGCACGGCCGGCGCGTCCAGCAATCTGGTGGAACTCGCGTGACTTGAGAATTCGGCTACGACGGCCATCGAATTTGGCCAAACCGGTAATCAGCACCGTGCGAATAGGCACGTTGATGCCGACGCCGAGGGTATCCGTGCCGCAGATGACCTTCAGCAGACCAGTCTGAGAGAGACGCTCAACCAAACGACGGTACTTCGGTAGCATTCCCGCGTGGTGCACGCCGATACCCTGGCGCACCAATTTTGAAAGAACTCGACCAAAGGCCGTGGTAAACCGGAAATCGCCAATCTCCTCGCGAATCCGCTCCTTTTCCTCCTTCGTCAGCAACTTCAGACCGGTCAGTGCTTGGGCCTGTTCAGCTGCTTGGCGCTGGGAGAAAAAGACGATGTAGATTGGGGCTTTTCCGGATTTCAGCAACTCCGCCAGCGTGTCATGAACTGGCGTGTAGACATAGTGGAAATCCAACGGCACCGGGCGCGTCGTACCTGTAACGAGGTTGACGTCGAGGCCCGTGCGTTCCTTCAGATCCGTCTCAAACTTTTGAGTATCGCCGAGAGTGGCGGACATCAACAAGAATTGGCAACGGGAAAGCTCGAGCAGTGGCACCTGCCATGCCCAGCCGCGGTCGGGATCCGCATAGAAGTGGAATTCATCCATGACCACTTGGTCAATATCGGCATCGGCCCCGTCGCGCAGAGCGATATTGGCAACAATTTCCGCAGTTGCGCAGATGATGGGGGCGCCGCCGTTGACGGTGGCATCGCCGGTCATCATACCGACATTTTCAGCGCCAAAGACCTCGCAGAGGGCAAAAAACTTCTCGCTGACCAAGGCCTTAATAGGCGCTGTGTAAAAGCTGCGCTGACCACGGGCAAGCGCGCAGAAATGGGCGGCTATAGCTACCATCGACTTGCCCGACCCCGTTGGAGTGGCAAGGATGACATGGTCGCCACCAGCCAAACCGATAGCGGCCTCTTCCTGCGCCGGGTAGAGCGTGATGCCCTGATCCCTGGTCCAGGCAATGAATGAGTCCATAATCGCATCGTCGAAAAGGGACTCTGGAACCTCAGCTAGGTCGGGAAGCATTTCAGATAGTGACACGCTTCCCACCCTAGCGGTAACCCCGGATTAGAAGCGGAACCAGGGCTTCCAGCCACGCCGACGACGAGGCTTTTCCGGTTCACCGGATTCTTCGCTTTCTGCCTGCTCTTCCCGAGGCTGCTCTTCCCGAGGCTGTTCAGACTCAGGCTGTTCGGCAGTTTCGTCTGCAGAAAACTCCGCAGACTTATCATCCGCCGAGGTCGACTCGGGTTCTTCCGAGTGTGCGTCAGTGTCCTCTGATGTAGTTGCCGAGGAATCCGCGTTGGCCGGGGTTTCCTCCTCGGCGTCAAGCGAGGAAGAGTCCTCTACGGGACGCAGCGGTTGGGAAGCGAGGAACTTCTCGAACTCAGCGCCAATCTCGTCGGCCGAAGGCATCTCGCCGTTAGGCCCAAGCAGGGGAGACGTCTCTAGCTCTTGGCGACGTTGAACTTCCTGGTCGTACTGTTCCTCGAGAAGATTGACCAGCTGAGAGACCTCGCCGGAATCATTCGTCTGCGTATTGAGCAGCTCCGCCACCCGCGCGGATTCCTTCTCCAACGCCTCAAGCGGGAGCTCGAGCTTGGCTAGCTTTGCTACCTCCTGCAATAGCCGCAGTGATGCCAGCGGATACTCAGAGGCCGCGACATAGTGTGGCACCTGCGCGGTGAAACCAAAGGCATCGCAACCGCGGCTTGCGAGCTCGTACTCAATGTTCAGGCTCGCAGCACCCGGAACCGTGACGCGGTTGCCCCAGGTATGCATATCACTGAGTTTCCGCTTATCTGTGCCATGGGCGATGATGCCCAGCGGTCGGGTGTGCGGAACCGTCATCGGCGCCGAGTAAAGTGACACGGTCCGACCGACATCGTAGCGCTTAGCCAAATCTGCGACCGCAGTCGAGAAAGCCTCCCACCGCATGTCTGGCTCAGGGCCAGACAGCAGTAAGAACGGCTTGCCGACGTTGTCGCGAACCACATTGAGCGACAGGTTCAAATCGGATACATCCACGATTTGGTCGCGGTTCATCGTCACAGCGGGACGGCGGGAACGGTAATCAATCAGCTCGTCGATAGAAAAGTTCACCAATGGACGGTGCTCGAGAGCATCCAAGAGGAAACTAGCTGATTCCGAGACTGCATTACCGGCATCCGCATAACCGCTAAGCGCAATGACCAGGGTCAGATGCCCCTCGCTTCCCGTTACGTCAGGAACCGGGAAAACTACCTCGTACATATTGCCCTGAGGCTTGTCGGTCGGATCACTCACGTACGACTACCTCCTGCATCACATTTTTCGTCATTTGAAGTAAGCAACCAGGATACCGCAGAAAATATTCCAGTTATCCACAAGTTGAAAGTAGTCCACAGATGGGCCGATTCTTCCGGTCGCGCACAAGCAAGGCTGTTGCGGATTCGATAACAATGAGAGCCACCAGATGGCGAGAGGATTGTCCGCTGTCGAGCTATCCCAATGGGGGAAAAGGGGTAAGGAATCAATGGGAAACAAAAAGAATTTCGGTGCAGGAAAGATGCCTGAAATTGAGCCGAGTGTCTTTCTGACGAACCTGCCAGGAATCGTTGGATTCTATCCGCGGGGGCAGGTAGTGATTGCGGCGTTGTACCGTCAGCAGGTCGAAGATTTCATCGACGGCAAGGTCGAGTTTGACCCGACAGCGCATGCTGGCCCGATGCTGATCAAGGATGTGGCCTCGATGGAGAGCAATCCTGACTTGGTGCGGGCAGCTGCGGACTTCTTGCTCGATGAAGGCTGCACTCACGCAGATGTGTTTATCATCGACGAATCCTGGGGGATTGAAAAGGACTCGACACCTATTACAGGCTGGCTGCGAGAAGGCGGTCTGCATGAGGTGCGTTTGGCGGGCGTTGCCACTATTGCTGCGGGGGAAGTTGTCACGGACGAGCAGGGAGAGATTGTCGGCATTGTCGGTGACAGTCTGATGACCGAGAATGCAAATCTAATCTCTCGGCAGGGAGAACAGATATTCAAAAACTATGAGGAGTACCGCAGTTATTTTCGAGGTGGTCAATTCCGCGACAGTAAAGACAGGGCTCTGATTGAACGCCTCCGGGAACGAGCGATAGCCGTTGAGCAGCCGAGGAAGCTTAAAATTGGTTCGGACAATCCCGCGCTCATTGAGCACTTCGACATGCTAAAAACCGCCGTGGAAAACGTGGCCGATGGTGTGATGGAAGCACATGAGGCGGTGCGCGATGAAAACGCAGGATATGCCATTGCTGCAGCACTGACCAACGTTACCTTGCGCGATATGTCAATGATTTTCATCACTACGCAGTTGGCGCAATCAATGGGAGAAATCTGGCGCGAGGCCGCAATTGTCCACCGCGGCAGCCTGCGTGCAAACGCTTTAGCGTGTTTTGCCATCGCAAAGTTCGCGGCTGGACTGGAGAACTATGCGCAAACAGCCCTCGATGAGGCAGCGGGGGAGCAACCGAATCATTCACTGACTCAGTTGCTGGAAATTGCGGTCGCCAATCAAATTGTGCCGAGGTGCGTCGGCACAATTCTTGGGGCAGCACAAGAGGTACTGCGCAGGGTATACAAGGTGAAAATGCCGCGAATTGAATAGCGACCCTGCAAGCTGTGCTGCCGTACCTAGCGGTGCGCCGAGTGGGCTCGGTCGCCGAGGGTCTTGGTGTAATCCCATGCATCGGCGACGATGGTTTCCAGCTCCGTGTGATTGGGCTTCCATCCGAGCTCGTCCATGGCACGCTGGGAAGAGGCAATAAGAGTTGCCGGATCACCGGCTCTGCGCGGTGCATCCTCAGCGGGAATCGGGTGACCGGTGACCTTACGGCAGGTTTCGATGACCTGGCGAACTGAAAAGCCGTCGCCAGAACCGAGGTTAAAGATACGGTGCGTACCCGGCGCGTTGGACTCCAGTGCCAATACGTGCGCATCCGCGAGGTCTTTGATGTGGATGTAGTCACGAACCGCGGTGCCGTCCGGAGTCGGCCAGTCATTGCCAAAGACCATAATCTTGTTGCGATGACCAAGCGCAACCTGGAGTACCAGTGGAATGAGGTGAGTTTCCACCTCACGGTTTTCGCCAAAACCGCCCCAGGCGCCCGCCACATTGAAGTAACGCAAGCTGGTAGCGCCGATGTTGTATGCCTTGGCGTAGGACGCGATGGCGTAGTCCATGGCCAGCTTAGTGGCACCGTAAGGGTTAGTCGGTGCGGTTGGCATGTCTTCGGTAATTGGTGTCTTCTCTGGCTCACCGTAGGTTGCGGCTGTCGAAGAGAACACCAAGCTATTCGTACCGGTATCACGCATCGCGTCGAGTAGCTTCAGGGTTTGGCCCACATTGTTGTGCCAGTAGTCGGAAGGAACTTCGACGGACTCGCCAACAAGCGATTTCGCAGCGAAATGAACGACACCGTCGAAGCTGTCGGAGGACAGAACCTCGTAGGCCTTGTCCGCCACATCACCTTCGACTAGGGTTGCGCCCTCCGGTACCGCATCACGGTTGCCAACAGAGAAATTGTCCAGAATGGTGACGTCGTGGCCAAGAGAAATCAATACTGCCGAGCAAACGCTACCGACGTAGCCGGCACCACCAGTGACTAGGAGTTTCATTTGGTAATCACCATGATCGCGTGAGACAGAGTATCCGGAATGTCAAGAGAATGATCACCGCGGGCGAGAGTCACGCGGCCAGCGGCAACCTCGGCAAGTGCTTCAGTACCCGGCATAATTCCGGCCTTGTGGAGACGCTTCATGTAGCTCTGCTCGACCTGCAGGATTTCGTTAATCTGGACGATTTCAATCGTGTACTCACCGGGGTTTAGGTCGGAGAGCCGGCGAACGTTCTCTAACGGGTTTGGTGACTGAGTCCCACCGAGGTCTTCCAAACCGGGAATCGGATTGCCGAATGGGGAGCGTGTGTAAGAGTCGAGCACGTCGAGAAGTTTGCGCTCGACCTCGTCACTCATTACGTGCTCCCAGCGGCAGGCTTCATCGTGAACCTTGTCCCATTCGAGACCAATGACATCTGTAAGTAGGCGCTCAGCTAGGCGGTGCTTACGCATGACAGCCGTGGCCAGCCTGCGGCCCTCGTCGGAAAGCTGCAAGCTGCGATCTGGAGCAACTACAAGAAGGCCATCGCGCTCCATGCGCGCAACGGTTTGGCTAACGGTCGGCCCCGACTGCTCAAGGCGTTCGGCAATGCGAGCACGCAAAGGAATGATGCCCTCTTCTTCGAGTTCGAAAATCGTACGTAAGTACATTTCCGTGGTGTCAACCAAATCCCTCACGGTTTTCCTCCGATAACGCAGTCTTAAAAGTTTTCACTCAAGTATTAGGATAACCACATTTGCGTAAGAAAGATGTTAGGGCTCGCAAATCCAGTGGCTTTGGTGCTGATTAGGCAGCGAAAAGCTTGGTTCGGTGGGCGCTGCTGAGATGTAAGGGAGCGTACGCGATGTCGAAAGTTCGACTTGCAGTCGAAAACGCCGACCGCCAGTGTGGATGAAACTCCCGCACGGGGGTCGGCATCGCAGTCCAGCTCTATCTCAGGGCTGAAATTGGGAACCCTATCGATGTCACCGCCATGTGGCGTTAGTTTGCGTACTCACGCAGCTTGTCAGCACGGTCTCCCTCGCGCAGCTTGGACATAACTTCCCGCTCAATCTGGCGGACGCGCTCGCGAGACAGGCCGAAGTGGCGGCCAATCTGATCCAGCGTGCGGGGTAGGCCATCGTCGAGACCGTAGCGGAGCTTAATAACTTCCTGCTCTCGAATCTCGAGAGTGGACAGAACCTTGCGGACATCGTGGTGACGCAGGGAAGCGACAACTGCCTCCTCAGCATCAGTTGCCTCTGAGTCCTCGATGAAGTCTCCCAGGGGAGCTTCCTCGTCAGTGCCCACTGGCATGTCCAAGCTCACCGGATCGCGGGACTGACGCAGCAGCATCTCAATCTTGGCTTCTGGAATGCCGGATTCCTCTGCCAATTCCTCATTCGTAGCCTCACGGCCGAGCTGCTGGTAGAGCTCACGCTTGATACGAGAAATCTTGTTGACCTGCTCAACCAAATGGACAGGGAGGCGAATAGTGCGCGACTGATCAGCCATACCGCGGGTAATAGCCTGGCGAATCCACCACGTTGCGTATGTGGAGAACTTGAAGCCCTTGGTGTAGTCGAACTTTTCCATGGCGCGGATGAGGCCCAAGTTGCCCTCCTGGATTAGATCCAGCAGCGGCATACCGCGGTTGGTGTAGCGTTTCGCCAGCGAGACCACAAGACGGAGATTGGCTTCGAGTAGGTGGGCGCGTGCAGCCTTACCTTCCTTCGCCAAAATCTTGACATCACGCTTCTTTGCACGGGTCATTTTCGCGCCGGTCTGCAGCAAATGCTCGGCGTATACACCGGCTTCAATGCGCTTAGAAAGTTCCACCTCTTCTTCAGCGCTGAGAAGAGCAGTCTTTCCGATGCCGTTCAAATACACACGAACCAAATCGGCGGACGGGTTGGAGTTATTGCCGGTGCGGCGCCCCTTGTCCCTTGTCTGACCTTCCAGTTCGTCATTTTGAATATCGGCACTCTTCATGAATCTGCCTCCTGGATTTTTAAGTGGACTCAATAACTACAACGCACGGAGTTACGAAAATGTTCCCGTGAAAGGTGATGAATGTCAATAGGGTAATTTTGCCATGCAAATATAATGTTAAGAAAAACTGCCGTCACTAGCATTCCACAAGAACTGTAAAGGGGCCATCGTTGACTGATGCGACCTCCATCATTGCCCCAAATTGTCCTGTTTCGACCGTCAAGCCACGATTGCGCAAGTTCTCGACAATTTTTTCAATGACAGGTTCGGCCTCTGGGCCCGGAGCCGCGTCGACCCACGACGGCCGCCGTCCCTTCTTTGTCGCCCCCATCAACGTGAATTGGCTAACGACGAGCACCTGGGCGCCAGCATCGACAGCGCTGAGTTCGCCATCCAGGATGCGCAGCTCCGCGATCTTGCGGGCCATCGTTTCCCAAGCATCAGCAGAGTCCTCGCGGCCAACGCCTACGAGCGCCAAAATGGCACCAGTATCGCCTCCGTCAACGTGGCCAACAACGGAACCGTCGACAGTGACTGACGCGGATTTAACTCGGGTGAGAACGGCTTTCATTTACTGTTTATCCTCCAAGAGCTCGGTGGGGAGAATCAGACCATGGCGAAGCAGGTCAACGACGATGGGAACTAGGGCGTCTTTGATGGCAGGTACGTCGGACTCATCGAAGGCTCCAAACATTGCCATGATGTCGATGACGGAGCCCAGAGCAGCTTCGGGATGCAGCGCACCCAGAATGGTTGCCACGGACTCATCGATTGAGTGTGTCCAGGCGGGGCCATCGGTGCGTGAGATGCGCGTATCGAACTCAGTGAAGCCCTGGCCGCTTTCGACGTCGGCAAGCGAAACGCGTTCGATGGCGACACCGGGGCGCACGGTAAAGGAAGCTTCGAGGATGGTGTCGGCAGTTTGTGTACGAAGCCATTCGGCGCGGCCGAGATACTCCTCGGCTTCGGCGGCGAAGGGAGCGGCCAAAGGCTGCGGCATTTCCTCGCACACGGCGGAAGTCGGGCCGTTGATGCGTTGGACTGTGATGTAGCCGAACCCGATGCCTGTCACGCCGCTGTTGCGAAAGTGCTCCAGCCAGGCACGAGAGCGCTCGCACCCCTCTGGGCTGCGGGGGTCGATGGACTCGTCTCGAAGCCAGGTGCCAATGTATTCCGCCGGCGTAGCGAGATCCCGTTGCGTTACCCACACCTCGAGGCCCTCAGCAGGGAGCCAAGAAGCGATGCGCTGTTGCCAACTCTCGCCCTCGATATGGGCCCAAGCGCCGAGTAGATGCGCCGTGCCGCCGTCGGTGAGATGGTCGGCCAGACCGCGGATCATAAGCTCGGTGGCACCGTCCAGATTCAGTCCTGAGTCACGGTAAACATGTTCCACACTTGGCAGTCCTACGACGAACGGCGGGTTGGCCACAATGCGGTCAAACTTCTGGCCTGCAACCGGTTCAAACCACGAACCTTCGAGAGCCTGTGCTTGGTCGAAACCATTAGCTGCGAAAGTAGCGCGGGCAAAAAACAGCGCGCGGGGGTGAATGTCTGTCGCGACAATCGATTTTGCATCAGGTTGGGCAAGGCTCTGGATGCCACAACCGGCACCGAGGTCGAGTACGGATTCCACCGCCGAGGTCGACGAAATATCGAGGAGGGAGCGGGAAGCCCGCCCTACGCCTAGGACATGATCGGGTCCAGGAACGTGATCGTTCATAGAGGCGTCGCGGTCGGAAAAGATAATACGGTCGACTCCCGCAATCTCGACCGGGCGCACATCGATACACACCTGTGCGTTGCTGGCGGTGCCGGCAAGTATGCCGCTGTCCAGCAACTTGACCGTCAGCTCAGCTCCAAATAGCTGCTCTGCGTCGGCGAAATCGCCCAGGATGAGAAGACGCAACGCGGTCACAGTATCCGCAGAAACGCCGTCTGTCTCGGTAAGCAGAACATCGACAACGCCGGGCTCACCGCGGTCCAGCGCGGCTAACCCCTCGGCTCCTAGGACTCGACGCAGTGACTCGCTGGAAAACTCAAGGCGACTAAGTGCGGTGGCGAATTCCTCTGCACAGTCGACAAAAGCACGAAGCTGCTGATCAGTCGGTGGGGTGAAGGTGGAGGGGGAAAAGGTCATCGTAGGCACTACCTTCGTCGTAAAGCGGGGTGGAGGGGCTAGTTAGGGGAGCTTGACGACGGATCGTCGTCTTCCGGCATATCGATGACATTTGCGTCATCGAAGGGATTTGAGGTGGTCTCGGTACCGGACTGCGGCGGTGCGTCGGTGTCTTCGGTACTGGCGGCAGAACCGAGCGCGCGCATCTCCGCTTCCTTGAGGGCGCGCTGGCGCTGCTGCTCCTCCCATTTGCGGTTTTGCTCGCGTACAACGCCTGGCTTGTAGACGCGCGGTTTGCGCTTGTCAGCGGGTTCTCCAACGCCATTGGCGATGACAACCGCGATCCACGGCATGGGTACGGAGACGACCATGAGAATCGCCGCAATCCACGGCACATCCCACCACAGGTAAAAAGCGCCGGAAAGAAGTAGCAATGGAATGCGAGACCATTGCAGGGCCGCGTAGACGTGGCGGCGGTGGTCATAGTTGCGAATCCTTGAGCCGCGGGCGTCGGTAATCAACGCCGCGTCTTTCTTGCGTCGCCGGGAACTTCCGCGTTTCGGCAGCGCGGAGTCGCGACGGTCATTGATTCGCGCCATGGTTGTCTAGCATACGCCTGTGGCGTGGGGGTGTCTCAACTAGCTATGCCCGTTGCAGCTACATGCTCGCGTAGTCGCAGCGGTGTTGTGGATGGCTGTGGAAGGTAGCAGTCAGCAGCGGCCAGCACCTGGGTCGCTAGGCATAATTTGACCAATGGGGCACAATTGGAATCTGTGAGCACTCCATTGAAGACGACAAAGACGATTGAACGCACCGATACCCGCGTCGATGAGTCGACGAGGGACGACACTCCGAAGTTCTTCCATTACGTCAAGAAGGACCAGATCGTGAGCTCCGCGGTCAACGGCTCCTACGTCGTTGCTCTGTGCGGTGAAACCTTCCCAGTGAAGAAGTCGGCGAAGCCGGGTTCACCGGTATGCCCTGACTGCGAGCGGATTTACAAGTCCCTGCGTCGCAAGTGAGCGGGCTTCGTAAATGGCAGCAGGAGGCCCTCGACAAATACCTGGCGACTAACCCCAAGGACTTCCTTGCAGTGGCGACACCGGGCGCGGGTAAGACGACCTTCGCTCTGCGTATCGCCAGTGAGTTGCTGTCGCGGCGGATTGTCGAGCGCATTATCGTCGTAGTGCCTACTGAGCACCTGAAGGTACAGTGGGCTGCCTCTGCTGCTCGTTCGGGGATTGCGTTGGATCCCAAGTTCTCCAACGCCAAGGGTGTGGTGAACCCTTCCTACCAGGGAATTGTTGTGACCTACGCCCAAGTCGCAGTGCATCCGTTCAAGCACCATGCGGTAGCTACCGCTCGTCCGACATTGGTGATTCTGGACGAGGTGCACCACGGCGGTGATGCCAAGAGTTGGGGCGACGGCATTTCTGAGGCCTACGGCGATGTCGAACGCCGCCTGTGCCTAACCGGTACGCCGTTCCGCTCCGATGACGCGGCAATTCCGTTTGTTCGCTACTCGCCCGATGGCGATGGTTACTCGCGCTCCGTCGCTGATTACACGTACGGCTATTCCAATGCGCTTGCCGACGGCGTCGTGCGCCCAGTGGTCTTTTTGGCGTACTCCGGTGAAGCTCGCTGGCGTGATAGCGCGGGTGATGAGTTCGCTGCGCGTCTGGGTACCGTGATGAGCCCAGAGGAGACCACTCGAGCTTGGCGCACCGCGCTTGACCCAAAGGGTGAGTGGATGCCGTCGGTGCTGCGGGCAGCGCACACCCGTCTCTCGCAGATGAGGCAGCATATTCCCGATGCCGGTGGCCTGGTTATCGCCTCCGATGCGGCAACTGCCCGTGCGTACAAGCGCATTCTCGAGCAGATTGCCTCCACACCGGTGGCGTTGGTGCTTTCGGATGAGCCTGGCTCGTCGGAACGCATTAAGACCTTCTCCGAGTCCACCGACGAGTGGATGGTGGCTGTGCGAATGGTCTCCGAAGGCGTGGACGTGCCAAGGTTGGCGGTCGGCGTGTACGCGACTAGTTCCTCGACTCCGCTATTCTTCGCGCAGGCTATTGGACGATTCGTGCGAAGCCGCATGCCGGGGGAGACTGCGTCCGTCTTCTTGCCGTCGATTCCGGTGCTGCTCGACTTAGCCTCGCAGATGGAGGTGCAGCGCAACCACGTGCTCGGTAAACCGGATCGGCCTTCGGAGGGCTGGGAAGATGACTTGGTCGCCGAAGCCAACCGGCGTAAGGATGAGCCCGACGAACTGCTGCCGGCCTACGAATCCATTGGCGCGGATGCTGAACTCGACTACCTGATCTACGACGGTTCCTCCTACGGCACCGCAACCGTTGCCGGTTCCGCTGAAGAAGCCGACTACCTTGGCTTGCCTGGGCTTCTCGACGCTGAGCAAATGCGACTCTTGCTGCGTCAGCGGCAGGACGAACAGCTTAAAGCCGCCAGTGCCCGAGAGAAGGAAGCCCGCGAGGAGGCGAGGGAATCGTCGTCAAGCGGAGGCGAAGGCGGCGCGATCCACCGCATTGAGGGATCGGCGTACCCGAGGCCGCAGAAGGTGGCCAGTGAGGTGTTGCCGAAGTTGCGGAAGGAACTCAATACGCTGGTGTCGATGACGGCGGCGCGAACCGGTAAGCCACATGGTCAGGTGCATAACGAGGTTCGGCGCGCCTGTGGTGGCCCGCCGACTGCGCTGTGTACGGAGGAGCAGTTGCGCGATCGCATTAGCTACCTGCGTAATTGGTAGGGTTTCAAGCGAACTGAGCAATCTATGGTGGAGAGAAGAATGTCGGCAAGCAGTGATAAGTCGAGGCCGTCGGAATTGACCGGCGGTGGTTTGTTGGCTGTACCAGGCAATGACAGTCGGACTATTGGCGTGCTGGCACTAATCTTTGGTGTCGGCGGGCTCTTGATGTCCTGGATGATCGTTGGTGGCATCCTCGGTGTCTTTGGCATTGTTCTGGGCATCATCGCGATGGCGAAGGCGTTGAGCGCGAAGAAGCGCGTGCAAGCTGCTGGGGGAGACGCGGTCATCAGCGGTTCGTTCGGATTGGGCGTTGTCGGCATTGTGACGGGCATTGCAGCCGTCGTGGTGTCGCTGATGCTGTACTGGTCGACATCAGACGCGATGTCGAAGTGCGAGAAATTCGAGCGCACCTCTGGAGAGTATGCCGAGTGCATCTCTAATCAGATGGGGACTGACCAGCCAAAGAAGCAATCGGAGTGAGTTCGGACGCGAAGTCAATGGCGGTGTTACTTTGTGCCCGGAGTTTTCGGTTCATGCCAGATGCGCAATGAGGAAATGAGCTAACCCCGTAATCCACCCCCGAAGTCCAACTGCCTGCAGTTTCGGTCGGGGGTTTCTTAGTGAAATCTCATATTGGGCCGAGTGTTGGTAATGATATTGGTGTCAGAAAGTACCCACATTTGGCATCCCCTACATGCGGTTAACGTTTGAACATGCGTGCAATACAGGATGTCTGCTGATTATTAAATAGGAGCGTGAATCGTGGCAGCGACATCTACGCGCGACAACTCCCCGGAACTGTCACCTGGCCAACAAGACCGTGGTTACCTCAGCCGGGAGCTTTTCCGTAAGCGCACCGGTCTAGGACTCGGTATCATCCTGTCCTTGCTCGTGTACTTCTTTATGCCGGCTGAGCTCGATCACAACCTGCGTGCAACCGCAGGTGTAGCAGTGCTTATGGCCGTGTGGTGGATGTCCGAGGCTATCCCGATTGCCGTTACGGCTCTGCTGCCGCTGGCTCTATTCCCGATTCTCAACCTCGCGGAGATTAAGGATTTCTCGGGCAAGTACACAGACCCGACCATCTTCCTCTTTATGGGCGGCTTCCTGTTGGCGCTGGCGATGCAGCGTTGGAACCTCCACAAGCGCGTCGCATTGTGGGTTCTGGTGCTCATGGGGTCGTCACCAAAGATGCTGATTCTCGGCTTCATGGTGGCTACTGGCTTCCTGTCGATGTGGGTCTCCAACACGGCCACGGCCGTGATGATGCTGCCAATCGGTGTGTCCGTCCTGAGCCTCATTGTCCGAATGCTGCACGATGAAAAGGTTGCTGCAGAGGATACGGGCTCTGCGAGTGAATCCGTCGCTGAAACCCCCGGTGGGGATGCGCTGGAGGAGGCCGAGGAGTCGTCGTCAAGCTATGACCCGATGCCAAAGTCAAACTTCGGTATCGCGCTGATGCTGGGTATCGCTTACGCGGCATCGATTGGTTCGCTGGGCACCATTATTGGTACTCCTCCGAACGCTATGCTGGCGGCCTACATGGCGGAGCAGGGAGTCAATATTGGGTTTGGCCAGTGGATGCTGCTCGGTGTCCCGGTGGCGGTTGTGCTCATGCTCTGTGCATGGTTCCTGCTGACAAATGTTCTGTTTAAGCCGGAGATTACGCATATTCCAGGTGGGCGCGAACTCATGCGTGACGAGTTGAAGCGCCTTGGCCGTATGTCGACTGGAGAGCGCCGAGTGCTCCTGGTGTTTATCGCGGCGGCACTGGCGTGGGTCTTTGTTCCGGTGCTGCTGCCCGACACCAAGATTGCCGATGCGGTTATCGCAATGACCGTGGGTATTGCGCTGTTCATTATTCCGGGCGGTCCTGATGGCGTTAAGCTTATGCGTTGGGAAAATGCGTTAGAGCTGCCGTGGGGCGTGCTGCTGCTGTTCGGTGGTGGCCTCGCACTGTCCTCGCAGTTCGGTGCCTCTGGGCTGTCGGACTGGATTGGCGAGCAGCTGTCTACTCTCGGCTGGATGCCAGTGGCTGCACTCGTGGTTGTCGTCGGCGCCGTTGTGCTGTTCCTGACCGAGTTCACCTCTAACACCGCGACGGCCGCGACCTTCCTGCCGCTGGTTGGTGCGATGGCAATCGGTCTGGGCCACGACCAGATGATTTTCGCCGTTCCAGTTGCACTGGCAGCTACTTCGGCCTTCATGATGCCGGTTGCAACACCGCCGAACGCCATCGCCTACGGCTCCGGCTACGTCAGCATGGACAACATGGTCAAGGCCGGTGTTTGGCTGAACGTCGTCGCACTGATCGTGATTTCTGTGGCATCGCTGACGCTGCTGCAGTGGGTATTCGGCGTCGTGTACTAGCTGGGTATGTAGTAGCCCGTAGTGGATGGTGGGGCAGCGCGCTGAACCGCCACCGGACTGCTTCGCCTAGCGTTGCTCAGATACTCCTTCGCCCCGTTCCACTTCGGTGGTCCGGGGCTTTTGGCTGCAAATGTGAAACTGTGTGAGTTTATGACACTTTCAGGCCATTTTTCAGGCTATTTTTGACATAAACGCAGTCAGTAACTCACTAGCGCTGACACCAAAAGAAGAATCGGGCTTGAATAAGGTGTGAAACCTCATTCAAGCCCGATTTTTCTAGTCAAGCAGTTAGCCCCTGAACAACTCCAGGTTAAAGCTTTACTCCAAGTAGTCGCGCAGCACCTGCGAACGCGATGGGTGACGCAGCTTGGACATCGTCTTGGACTCGATCTGACGGATGCGCTCGCGTGTCACACCGTAGACCTGGCCAATCTCGTCAAGCGTACGCGGCATGCCGTCGGTAAGGCCGAAGCGCAGGCGGACGACACCGGCTTCACGTTCGGAGAGAGTCTCCAGAACGTCGCCAAGCTGGTCCTGGAGGAGCGTGAAGCTGACGGCGTCCACAGCGATGACTGCCTCTGAGTCCTCAATGAAGTCACCGAGCTGGGAGTCGCCCTCGTCACCGATGGTCTGGTCCAGCGAAATGGGTTCACGAGCGTACTGCTGAATCTCGAGAACCTTTTCCTCGGTGATGTCCATCTCCTTAGCGAGCTCTTCCGGAGTGGGCTCGCGGCCCAAATCCTGGAGCAACTCGCGCTGGATACGGCCGAGCTTATTAATGACCTCAACCATGTGAACCGGAATACGAATGGTTCGAGCCTGGTCGGCCATTGCACGAGTAATTGCCTGGCGAATCCACCAGGTTGCGTACGTGGAGAACTTGTAGCCCTTGGTGTAGTCGAACTTCTCGACGGCGCGAATCAGGCCGAGGTTGCCCTCCTGAATCAAGTCGAGGAAAGCCATGCCACGGCCGGTGTAGCGCTTTGCCAGGGACACCACAAGACGGAGGTTGGCTTCGAGCAGGTGATTCTTGGCGCGCTGACCGTCACGAGAAATCTCGCGCAAGTCGCGCTTTTGAGCGTAAGCGATGCGCTCGCCGGCTTCCTTGGCCTCGTCAATCTTGTACTGCGCATACAGACCGGCCTCGATGCGCTTTGCCAGACTGACTTCTTCCTCGGCAGTCAGCAGCGCGACCTTACCAATCTGCTTGAGGTAGGCGCGGACAGAGTCGGCGGAGGCGGTGAGGGCAGCATCTTTGCGGGCCTGACGCAGACGAGCGGACTCGTCCTCGTTCCAGACCTCGTCGCCCTCGTCCTCTTCATCCTCGTCTTCGTCCTCGTCGTCCTCTTCTTCATCATCGTCGAGGTCGTCGTCTTCGAGGTCGTCATCATCCAGATCGTCGTGAAGATCATCGTCTTCGAGATCATCATCCAGATCCGGGTCGTAGTCCTGCTCCTGCTCCAAGTCGTGGTCGAGTTCCTCGTCCTCGAGCTCTTCGTTCTCAGTTGCGTCGAGAGCTTGCGCGTCCTTCGCCTTCGCTGCAGCAGCCTTGGCCGCGGTGGCCTTCGCAGCCGTTGTCCGCTTAGTTGCCTTCTTGGCGGCGGCCTTACGCGTGGTTTTCTTAGCGACGGACTTCTTGGCCGCCTTCTTCACGGTCTTCTTGGCCGCTGCCTTCTTAGCGGTCGTCTTCTTCGCCGCAGTTTTGGTAGCAGCCGTCTTTTTGGCAGCAGTCTTCTTCGCGGCAGTCTTCTTTGCCACGGTCTTCTTCACTGCCTTCTTGATGGCCTTCTTTACAGCCTTCTTTGCAGGAGTAGCTGAACCGGTGCCACTCCCGGTGGATTGGTCCTGAGCTTGCCCCAGTTCGTTGCCTGCCACGAACGCCCTTTCACGATGTACGTTGTGTGCGCCGCCAAAGCCGCCGCCAGCTTCTCTCGGTCGAAGAGAAGCTCAACGCGCCAGTGGTGCGCCTTTACTTCGTCTATAGCCAACTAGCCGAATGGAAAACATTCAGAGCTGACCTTTTCGTGCCACGGTCATCAGTGTTGCTTTCTGGCTCCTAGCGAAGAAGTAATCGGTGAAAATCCTCATCGAAGCAGTGCGCTGGAATTCGATTTTCCCAATCCTCCTCGAGCCTGTTGATTATTCAACCTTGCCGTGAGTCAACTTCTTATTGTAAACCAATTCTTAAAACCGCCGCCACGGGGCATGGCTTCAAGCACGTGTCACGCCCGACACGTAGCTACCAATCCCCATATAAGAAATGAAAGTGGTTAAGGGTAAAGTCCCTGGTCAGCTGCAAAGGCGGCGCCAGCAATACCCGCATTATTATCCAGACTTGCGGGGACAACTGGAGTCTTACATGTCAACAGCGGAATCCACTTTTCGTGTTCGCGACTGATTCCGCCGCCGACGATGATCCGTGACGGCCAAAACAGTGCCTCGTAGGTCTTAAGCACCTTGCTCACGCGCTCAGCCCACTCTTCGAAGCCGAGCCCCTCCACATCCTTAACTCTCGCGGATGCAAAGTGTTCGGCCTCCATGCCATCAATGATGAGGTGGCCTAACTCCGAATTGGGGTAGAGCAGTCCGTCATGAATAAGCGCGGAGCCGATGCCTGTACCAAAAGTTAGCAACAACACGGCGCCTGTCTTATTGCCCGGATCGCCAAACTGGACTTCAGCGAGGCCGGCAGCGTCAGCGTCGTTAAGCACGTGCGCCTTGTTGTTGGGCAGGTATTTAGCGAAGAGCTCTTGGCAGTTCGTATTAACCCAAGAACCGTCAATATTGGCGGCCAGCAAGGCAATCTGATTCTGTACGACGGACGGAATCGTGATGCCGACATCGGAATCCCACTTCGCAATGTCCACAATTTCTGCAATGGTCTCCGCAACCGCTTCCGGAGTTGCCGGCTGTGGCGTGAAAATCTTAATGCGGTTGCCAATAAGCTGCCCAGTATCAAGATCCACGCGGCCCCCTTTGATTCCAGAGCCTCCGACGTCGATGCCAAATCCAATTCGTTGTCCCATAGCTCAAATTGTACGAAACAGACACAATGGGGGCATGAGCATGAACTCGCGTGGCACCGAACAACTCGCTAGCAGGGCAGATAATAGGGGGTTTAGTGCGTCGAATAGCCCCGGTTCCGTGCGACCCAGCGTCAGGGATCTGCGTGACCGCGCGGTACTTATCGCCCGCGCAGCCGCGGCGCACATCGCCAGTCGTCGGGTCGAACTCGGCTCCGATGGCGTTTTAGCAAGTTCCGAAACGAAGTCCTCAGCTGTAGACCCCGTCACCGTTGTCGACCGTGAATCTGAGGAGCTCATTCGTTCGCTTATCAAGACGTTTAGCAGCTCTGACCGCATTTTGGGCGAAGAAGGCGGGCTTGACGACGGCGCGAGTTCCCCAGCGCAGGCTGCCAACGAGGGCGAAGCGGTGACCTGGATTGTAGACCCCATCGACGGTACGGTGAATTTCCTCTACGGCATGCCCAATTTTGCTGTGAGTATCGCTTGCGCCGTAGGCGATGAGGTAGTGGCGGGTGCAGTGGCAAATGCGTCCTCGGGAGAGATTTACAGTGCAGCTAAGGGAGAGGGCGCTCAGGTTTCTCGACGGGACGGCACTGTGCAGACGCTTAGTTGTTCCCCAACGGCCGAGCTGGAAAAGACACTTGTGGCAACGGGATTCAGCTATTCCGCTAGTCTCCGGCAGGTGCAGGGCCGGATAGCGTCGCAGTTGCTGGGGGAGTGTCGAGATATTCGGCGCATGGGATCGGCGGCGCTGGATTTGTGCATGGTGGCGCACGGCCGTGTTGATGCGTATTACGAACACGACATCAAGATTTGGGATTATGCAGCTGGTGCTCTGATTGCGGCTGAAGCAGGCGCAAGGATTAGGGTCCCGGAATTCACTCAGTGTGCCAACGTTACTGGCCGGCCGGAGGGAGACCCGCTCGACTTTGGTGTCGGTGCGGCGAACTCTGAAGTTGCCGATGCGTTCTTCGAGGCATTGGATGGTGCTGTCGCGCAGGCTAGGAATTAGTGCGTCGGTCTAGGAGCAGGTGCTCGAGCCTAACGAGCTCAACCCCTCTAGGTCGGCTTGTTCGCCACGGTTCAATGCGGACATCGTTTCCTCAACCTGGCTGGCTACTTCGAGATCCTTAAACCCCTTACCCAAGGACACATCGACGGTTGCATCCGGCCGACCATCGTGGATGAGCTCAAAGCAGGGGAAAAGAGCGTGAAGCGCTGCGGCGTGGCCATTGAAGTCCTCGCCATAACGCAGCTGGCCGAAGCAACCGAGGTCTTGGTTTTCCACAATAGGGTCGTTGCCGTAGGGAACCTGCTCATCGAGGACAAAATCGAGCTGCCGCAATTGCTCGGCGACGGTTGTAGCCTGGCCGACTTTGCCGTTGGCATTATAAACGCGCACATGAACATCCGACGGTGGAACGACGTGCTCTCCGATTAGCGTGGTGGAGGAAACAGGGGTGCCAGCCGCGGGGAGGGAACAGGACACCGGATAACTTGCCGGTTGGCTCCGGAATGCCAATACCCACAACGTAGCGGCAATCACTACAGCAACGACGGAAACAACCACGTAGGGAACAATTTTTCGTCGATGTGATGCGCTCGTAATGCTCGCGGGGCCTGAACTCATAGCCATCATGTTATCGTCTCCTCGTCTAATAGGCATAGAAACCTATTTTGACCTGCAGAGATGACAGATTGCGTGAATTGCCTTAATATCCGCTGAGAAAGGCACTGGAGAGTACAGGGTGTCAATCGTCTCAACGCGTTGTATTCTCCGAGAAAAAGTCAGTTCACAATGTCTAGCAAAGGTCCAGAAAGAAGGTTTGGGACATGGCTGTAAACTACGATGCCCCGCGTACTCGTGAAACCGAAGAGCTGGAGACCGATTCCCTCGAGGGCCTTCAGGCTGCATCTGCTGAGAAGGAAATCGACGACACTGACGACGGCGAAATTGTTGAGCCGTTCGAGTTGCCGGTTGCCGACATCGCGGGTGAAGAATTCGATATGGATGTTGCCCCGAAGGGGGAGGATGAATTCACCTGTGGCTCCTGCTTCATGGTGATGCACCGCTCAATGATCGCAATCGATAACGGCGATGGATTCCCCATCTGTCAGGACTGTGCCTAATCCCCGCACAGCCGGGATAGCTTCCTAGGAAAAAGGAAAACCGCCACTACCACGGTTCTGGCGGCGCTGGGGCCGTCGGCAAGCGTGTAGCGGCGGTGAGAGATTTGACCTAGCGGTCGAAGAGACTGTCAAGCAGTGCCTCGGGGTGGCGGGTGGAGACCAGCCAATAGGGGGTGGGGTCGTCCGGATCGTCGAGGACTAGCAGCACCATCGTGGGAATCCACGTGTGTGTAACCAGGAACGCTGCTGGATCGAGCTGACGGCCCAACGCATTGCGCTGCGCGGACTTCGGGACCACCAGGGATTTGGCAACAACCGATGCTGGCAAAACTGCCGTGCCAGCGTGAAGCCAGCGTTCACCAGTGCTGTCCACTTCCACGGACACCGTGGTCTTCGACATAGTCAACAGCACCCACACGCCCACGGCCAGACAAATAATGCCGCCGATGACAAGCCAAATCGGTGAACGGTTAAAGCCAATCTGGGCCGTGCATACAAAAACGGCAGCAGCGCCGAGTACCCAGAACCACCAGGGAACCCAGAGCTTTTCGGAATAGACAATCGATGAATCTCCGCTCGAGCTCATTGCTATTGCCGCACCTTCAGAGACGGATGCTGAGCTGTCGTCGCGACGAGGCTGCAGGTTATCTTTTCCACTCACGGTTATCCATTCTAGGGCACGGCTATGCTCGGTACTGACAAGGCCGAAGTGCGGTTCTTAAAAGACGCGACAGCGAAGGATATACAAAGAGATGACTTATGCCCCGGTGCAAGTGAAAAAGCTCGCTAAAGACGCTGTGATTCCCCAGCGTGCGCATGCCGATGATGCCGGTGTGGATTTGAGCTCAGTGGAGGATGTCATCCTAGCACCAGGGCAGCGGGCGCTCGTGGGAACCGGTATTGCCATTGCTTTGCCGGCGGGCACAGTGGGATTGGTTCATCCTCGCTCCGGATTGGCTTTCAAAAAGGGGCTGTCCATCGTCAACGCTCCCGGCACGATTGATGCCGGTTACCGTGGTGAGCTTAAAGTCTGCCTGATCAACTTGGACCCGACCAATGCGGTGGAGATCGCCAAGGGCGATCGAATTGCCCAATTGGTTGTGCAGAAGGTCGAGCTCAGCCCGCTGGTGGAAGTCGATGAGCTCGATGAAACTGAACGCGGCGTGGGAGGCCACGGGTCAACCGGAGTGTCCACGACGCTTTAAAACGCCTCTGACAGCGCGGGGACCCTACCAAGTGTGGTTCAATGCGTGAAGAGCTCAATAAAGCGTTTACAAAAGCGTATACAAAGATTTCTTTTTAGCGAGGTGTCAATAAACCACCATGTGGCCATTTGGAAAGAAGAACCAGCCAGAAGAACCAGCTGCTGAGGCAGAGACCGTTGCCACCGACTCTGCGGCGCCAGCTTCTGAGGAGGCTACCGCAACCGTGCATGACGACGCGTCGGAAACCGCCGCGGAGAACGCACCAGCAAACGGCCCCTTCGATATCAACAGCGCTAGCCCGACGC
The DNA here is from genome assembly GCF_001815745.1 of Corynebacterium sp. HMSC064E07. Lineage (NCBI taxonomy): Bacteria > Bacillati > Actinomycetota > Actinomycetes > Mycobacteriales > Corynebacteriaceae > Corynebacterium > Corynebacterium sp. HMSC064E07. The sequence continues at coordinate 83,580 of NZ_KV821812.1, forward strand.
AGTTTGATTTTTCGGACTTCGCGAAGGCCAGCCTGAACCTCGGTTCGATGCTGCTGCCTATTCCTCACGTTGGTGATATTCAGGTGGAGATGGGGCCGACAGGTCCAACCATGCTGCACGTCGCCACTGAGCATGGCCGCGTAACTCCTGTAGCATTCGCTGCTCCGACGTCGGGTGGCCTCTGGGAGGAGTCCGCTCAGGAAATCAAGGACGGTCTTGAGTCCGATGGCCTCGATGTCCATGTCGAGCAGGGGCCGTGGGGTTCTGAGGTCGTAGGTCGCACCTCCGATATGGAAATGCGAATCATCGGCGCCGACGGCCCGCGTTGGATGCTTCGCATGACGGCTTCCGGTCCGGCTGATCGGGCGGAGGAACTCGCAGATCTCGCCCGCGGTCTCCTTGCCCGTAGCTTCGTCTCTCGCGGTGAAAACCCGATGCCAGCAGGTCAGCCGCTTCCGGTTACGCTGCCGTCCCAGATGGCCGAGCAGATTCGTCAGGCATACCAGCAGCAGACCCAGGCTGCCCAAGCTGAAGGTGAACCCGGGCAGGTGCCAGGCGCTACTGGTATCAACCCGGATGGCTCCACCAATTAGTTTGGTCAACCCGCCAGCAGAGAGAAGCTAGCTACTTGACCAGTTAGAAAAAGGATCTGCAGGCGCCACTGTGCACTGCCCGCCGCCGTCACCCGACGGCGGCTTTTCTCTTGTCAGCGGGTAGTATCACACTGCGTGAACATCGAAGTGACTATTGACCGTCCCGCTGCCGGCGGAGAATTCATTGCCAGCTACGACGGACGAATCGGTTTCGTCACCGGCGGTATCCCCGGCGAACGCGTTGTTGTCGAAATTGCCAAACCTGATGCCAAGTTGTGGCGCGGCAATGTCGTTGAGGTTCTGGATGCCTCAGAGCATCGAATTTCGCAGCGTTGCGAAGCAGCTCAGCAGGGCGCGGGCTGTTGCGACTGGGGTTTTATTGATCCTGAGCACGCGGCGCGTCTCAAGGCTGATGTCTTGACCGATTGCCTGCGCCGTCTTGGACGTTTCACCGCCGACGAGCTGCCAGCTATCGATGTTCTTCCACTGGCTCCGACCTCCCGTTGGCGCACGCGCGTGCGGCTGGGTGTGGATTCCCAGGGACGAGCGGGATTACGTCGTTCCCGTTCCCACGAGCTCGTCATCGGCTCCGAGTGCGTCCAAACAGTTCCCAATCTCATCGCTGGCTTTTCGACGGCCGGAACCATCCCCGCCGCTAAGCCTGCTCGCGGTCGAGGGAGCAAGAAGCCGAAGCCAGGAGAACTCCATGTGGCCATGGACACGGAGGGTAACCGAAGTGCTGTGTACGTTTCCGGCAGCGGCAGGAACCGCAAGCAAACGGTGATTGAAGGCGAGCCAACCACACAGCACACTGTTCACGGAATTACTTTCGATGTGCCGACTACCGGTTTTTGGCAAGCCCATTGCCATGCCCCTGAGTTCTATGGATCACGCATCATTGAACTGTTGGCCGGTCAGTCTTTCTCCTGTGGTTGGGATCTTTACGGTGGCGCAGGCGTTCTGTCGGCGGCACTGCGCAAGCTAGTTGACGCAGAGGGCTCAATTCTCTCTGTCGAGGGTTTTGCAGCGGCAGCGACGGCGGGGCGCAAGGCCTTCACTGCAGCTGACCACAGTGCGAATGCGTCGTCTGCGGCACCAGTCCGGTTCGTTACTGGGGATGTCACCAAGGTAGTGCGCCGCGAAGTTGCTAATGAGGAAACACCAAACCCGGATATCGTTGTTCTCGACCCTCCGCGCTCCGGTGCTGGTAAGGATGCCGTTGCAGCTATTGCTCAGGCAAAGCCACGCGTGGTTGTACATTTCGGTTGCGATCCGGCGACTTTTGCCCGCGATGCCCGGTACTGGGCTGACTACGGCTACGCGTTCAAACACCTCGAGGTCGTTGACGCATTTGGCCTAACGCATCACTTTGAAACCATCGCGGTGCTGGAGCAGCTGTAGCTAGAGTGGCTGCCGCATGGGCGCAAGAACGTTGGCGCCGATCACGTCGGCAAGCAAATGTGCCTGCCATGGGCGGAAACCCTGTTCCCTGAGGTGAGCGGAGATTTCTGTAACGGCTGGCAGGCCGCCAGCGTAGTTGTCGTGGTGGCGGAATACGAATGAGCCGACTGCGCGACTGTGAATCCACCACACCAGTTCACGTGTCTGCGCGGAAGTGATGAGTGTGTCTTTGCGCAGGTGTATTTGGGCACAGACGTTGTCGATGCAGTCTCGCGTGGTTTCGAAAATCTCGGCGGCTTGTGGGGCATGTTCAGCCCAACGCCGAAAGTGGGGCATCTGGTTGGGAGCCTGCTTCTGGGGCTTCGGCCATGACGACCTGGGTTCCTGACGGGCTTCATTAACGACCTTCAACCAAGCGTCCGCAGCACCGCGACGGCGACGTGGAAATCCACGGATTGCAGTCAGTTCACGCTGCGTACCGGGGAGTTGTTCTGCGATTGTACGTAGAACGCTGTGACCCATGACGTGTGTTGGGGAGACATCACGGCGCTGCGCGATTTCGTCACGCTCAGTCCACAGTGCACGGGCGACGTGAAGTTGTTCGGGAGTGCGCAGCTTCCCAATCCCTTTGAGCCCCTGCCACGAGTGTCCGACGTGCAGACCATCGAGGTATTTACGGTTTAGAGCGAGTTCGCGTTCGCATTCCTGTTCCAGCCATTCCAAACGGTCGAGCTCAGTCAGCGCCTGACAAAGAACCTCGGCGAGTTCGATGAGCAGCTCGACATCCAAGGCTGCGTAGTCCAGCCAATCTGCTGGCAGTGGACGAGTAGACCAATCCTCTCGACCGTGCCCCTTGGCAAGTCCAACTCCGAGGAGTCGCTCTGTCAGAGCTGCTAAGTTGACTCGCTCCAGGCCGAGAAGGCGGCCGGCCAGCTCAGTGTCAATGACTTTGGTGGGGTAGAGGCCCAGGGCTGCGAGGCAGGGAAGGTCAGAATGAGCGGCGTGAATAATCCAGGTCAGGTCGTTGACTGAGGAACCGAAAACGGCCATCGCCTTGCGACCATCTTCGGGATCGATGAGAAAGGTGCCCGCTCCACGGCGGCGAAATTGAAGCAGGAAGGCGCGGTCGTCGTAGCGATATGCCGAAGCTCGTTCAGTATCGACTGCGAGCCAACCGTGTCCTTTGGCCAGCTTCTCACCGGCGTCAATAATGTCGTCGATGGCAGAAAGCACGCGTGGAGTTCCCTCGGCTGGGGCAAGTCTTACTTCTACGTCGGGACTAGTTTCCACGTCGGAGCTCATCGCACGCCTCTTCGGTCGTCGGTATCAGCAGTCGCCGGTATCAGCCCAGCAGGGAAACGCCGACGGGTGGCAGACCAGCGACGTTCGCTAGTACCTGAGCGAAGGATTCAACGTGGGTGCGCAGGTCGGTGCCACGAGCAGTCCACGATGCGCGCATTTCTAATTGAAAGGCCTGTGGCTTGCCGCCGATCTCGCCATAGCGGACAGAGTTCGTAGTAGTCACCGTGCCACCCAAGTTCGACAGTTCGGCGTTGTTCTCAGCCAGAGCCTCGGTGAGCCATTGCCAGGCAACCTGGGGAAGCAACGGATCTTCCGCGAGGGAGGCATCCATATCCGCCTGGATGTATGCAACCAAGCGCATGTCACCGTCCCAGGTTTCCTCACTGCGGGGGTCATGGAGCAAAATTAAACGACCAAAGGCATCGTCGTCCGAGGACTCGGGGACGATATCAGCTTCGGGCTGCGTGACCTCAAGCGAGACAGCGTGGCTAAACGGTGCCAGCTTCTGCGGTGGCCGAACGGTGCCCAGAGCAATCTCAGGTCGCAGTTCAGCAGAGTGCATTGACTGGACCGCGGCGCGGAAGTTCTGTGGCATTGAATCGGTTCCATTCACGCGCCTGAACTTAGCCATATGACGCTTGCGTTAGTGGGAGGCGCGCCGAAAAGAGTGGGAAGCGACCAAGAGGTTCGTCGAAAACGCACAGCAGGGCGAGTGATTTCCCTGCTCTTAGTACCCCACACATCAATTTTTAAGGTAAGTGGGGCATGATTGTCAGTATGAACAATCGTCGCACTTTGACTGATGCCCCGATTCTTGATGCAGCTTACGGTCGAACTCCTTCGCGCCGCCCGGTGTGGTTTATGCGGCAAGCCGGTCGTTCACTGCCTGAATACCGTGAGGTGCGCAAGGACATCGGTATGTTGGACTCCTGTTTCCGTCCGGAACTGCTCGCTGAGATTACTATGCAGCCGGTACGTAGGCACGACGTTGATGCTGCGATTCTTTTTTCCGATATCGTCGTACCGCTGAAGGCTGCGGGTGTCAACCTGGATATTGTTCCTGGCCGCGGTCCAGTAATGGATACTCCGGTGCGCTCGGAGGCAGACATCAAGGCTCTACCGGAAGTCACGGAAGAGCAACTCGCTCCGGTGGCCGAGGGTATCGGCCTCATTCTGCAAGAGCTGACTGATACCCAGGCACTCATTGGTTTCGCCGGTGCACCGTTCACCTTGGCGTCGTACCTGATTGAAGGCGGTCCATCCCGCAATCACGAGCGCACTAAGGCGCTGATGCACTCGGACCCTGAATTGTGGGATCACCTGATGCAGAAAATCACTCCGATGGTGATTGCTTTCCTGCGCGCGCAGATTGGCGCTGGTGTGGACGCTCTTCAGCTCTTCGACTCCTGGGCTGGCTATCTCACCGAGCGTGATTACCGCCGCTTTGTGTTGCCGTACTCGAAGGAAATCTTCCAGGCTGTCGCCGACGCCGGCATTCCGCGCATCCACTTCGGTGTGGGCACCGGCGAGCTTCTCGGTGCGATGGCTGAAGCCGGCCCAGAAGTCATGGGCGTCGACTGGCGCGTGCCACTGGACGTTGCTGCCAACCGCATTCGTGCCACGCTTTCCGACGTTCACCGAGGCGCAGACCCGGCGGAAAACAGCCTTGCATTGCAGGGCAACCTTGACCCGGCGATTCTCTTTGCCGGTGAAGATGCAATGACCCAAGAGATTCAGCGCATCTGCTCTGAGGCGGACCGTGCAATTAAGCGTGGTGACGCCCGTGGACATATCTTCAACTTGGGTCACGGGGTGCTACCGAATACCGATGCCGACGCGATTACGCGCGCCGTTGAGATCATTCACGCAACGTAAAAGCCGACGCAACAGGCGTGTAAAACACGCACTAGCTAATTTCCTACAAGTCTTATCGACCGTGCCCGCTCGAGGCGCGGGCATAGAGAAAGCGTACGAAATACCGTGGTTGCACAACCTTCTACCATTGCCGTCATAGGTGGCGGTATCTCCGGCCTGAGCGCAGCGTATGAGTTGCGTAAAAAGCTCGGACCCGCCGCAAGAATAATTGTCATCGAGTCCAGTGCACAGGTCGGCGGCAAGCTGAAGACTCGACCAGGAGCTAACGGCCCTCTTGAGGCGGGCGCTGAGGCGTACCTGGCGTTCCGTCACGATGCCACCGATTTTTTCAAGGAACTCGGGTTGGCAGATCAGCTAGTCGCCCCTTCGGGGCTGCCTTCCAAGCTCTACATTGGCGGTGAACTCAAGGACCTTCCGCGTAACACGGTCACCGGTATTCCAGGAAGTTCAGAAGGGTTGGGCTACCTCCTCAGCGAGGCCACCCTCGCCAAGATTGATGCCGAGTCGAACCCCGAGCTCACTCCAGCCTTGCACTGGGTACTGGGTGACGACATGAATGTCGGCCAGCTGGTCGCGGCGCGGCTCGGTGAGGAAGTCGTTGACCGCATCGTCTCCCCGCTGCTCGGGGGCGTCTACTCAACCACCGCATACGATCTGGGTCTGCGTGCGACCATCCCACAGCTGGCGGCAGCGCTTGATGAAATGGCTAGTGTCGGTGACCATGTCAGCCTCACCGGCGCTGTCCAGCGCGTTCTGGAAGCACGTAAGGAGGCGCAGCAGGCGCGTCTGAGTAGTGAGGCTGCGACAGATTCGACGAAGACGAAGCGACCGGTGGTCTTCCAAACGTTCCGCGATGGCTTCGAGGTTCTCTACAACACGCTTGTCGACGAATCGGGAGCCGAACTCCTCTTGTCGACGAAGGCTACTGGTCTGCGCCAGCATGACAACGGCTTTGAGGTGACAGTGGAACTGCCGTCGGAAAGCGGCACGAGCATTAGCACTATCGACGTCGACGGTGTTGTCGTGGCGGCACCTTCTGCAACCACATCGGAGCTGTTGAGCAATCTTGCGCCAGAGGCGGCCGAGCTCATTGGTGGGGTAGACACGTCGAACTCGGCGGTGGTCGGTATGTGTTTCGACTCGTCGGAAGGACTGCCGGAGATCAACGGCGTGTTGTGCGAGATTGGTGCTGACCTGTCCGCGAAAGCTTTTACAGTGTCGTCCCGGAAGTGGCCACATATTGGTGAGCGCTACGGTGCCGTTGTGAGGGCAAGCTTCGGCCGTTTTGATGATGACTCGCACGTGCATCGTAGCGACGAGGACCTCATCGCCAGGGCAAAAGCAGATTTGGCTAAGGCGACTGGCTTTGATGCCGAACCGACAGCGGTTTTCGTCCAGTGTTGGTGGGCGGGGATTCCACGCTTCGATATGGGGCATGGAGGCCTGATGGATTTTGCTCGCCAGGATTTGGCCGAGGTGCCTAAGCTTGCAGCAACAGGGGCGTGGCTCAGTGGCCCGGGCATTCCGGAATGTATCTCCAACGCCAAGGCTGCGGCCAGCAAGATTGCTGCGGAGCTGGCATAAAGCTGCGAGATTGGTGCTGAGTACGAAACTGGCGCTGACCCATCGTTTTTAAACAAACCTTTCAACCGAACTAGGAGACAACTAATGACCAAGCTCGATTTCAAGAAGCTCAACGACACCATCCGCTACACCATGTGGTCTGCCTTCAAGGTGACCCCAGGTGCACTCGGTGATAACCGCGAAGAGGCAGTGGCTAAGACCAAGGAATTCCTGGCTCGTTACGAAGACACTGATCTGATCATCCGTGGTTTCTACGATGTTTCGGCCATGCGTGCTGAAGCCGACTTCATGTTCTGGATCCACGCAGAGAAGCTGGAAGACCTGCAGGCGTTCTACAACGCCTTCCTGCGCGAGACTCCGCTGGGCAAGGCATCCACTCCGCACTGGTCGAACGCTGCGCTGCACCGTCCAGCTGAGTTCAACAAGTCGCACCTGCCGTCGTTCATCATGGGTGAAGAGCCGGGACGATGGATTGCGGTTTACCCCTTCGTTCGTTCCTACGACTGGTACCTGCTGGAGCCGACCGAGCGACGCCGCATCCTTGCTGAACACGGTATGGCCGGTCGTGACTACCCGGATGTGCGCGCCAATACTGTCCCGGCGTTCGCACTCGGTGACTACGAGTGGATCCTTGCATTCGAGGGGCCGGAGCTCGACCGCATTGTGGACTTGATGTGGAAGATGCGTTACACCGAGGCTCGTCTGCACGTCCGCGAAGAGATTCCGTTCCACACGGGACGTCGCGTCGATGACATCGCAGAGATCATCAACGTTCTGCCGTAGCTCACGCAATCAACGAGAGAATCAGCAGCGCCGCTGGTCAAGCCCCGTTAACTGACGGGATTTTGACCAGCGGCGCTGCTTCTCTATCTAGTTATTCAGCCGTCTTGTCCGGTTCGAGCGTGAGTGAAATTGAATTGATGCAATAACGCAGGTCGGTCGGAGTATTGTATCCCTCACCCTCAAAGACGTGGCCGAGGTGAGACTTGCAACGACTGCACAGCACTTCGGTACGGACCATACCGAGGCTGGTGTCTCGGCGCTCAATAATCCGGTCTCCAGCTAGTGGAGAGAAGAAGGATGGCCAACCGCAGTGAGAGTCGAACTTCTCGTTCGACCGAAACAGCTCGTAACCACAGGCCCGGCAGCGGTAGACACCTTGAGTCTTGGTATCGGTGTACTCACCGGTGAAGGCGCGTTCAGTACCTGCCTGACGCAAAACCTGGTACTCCGCGGCACTGAGGCGTTCGCGCCATTCTTCTTCGCTCAGATTCCAGTCTTCGCTATGCGAATCAACCATTCTGAATAGCCTCCTCAGACTTGAGATCAGATTCCTGATTAGACTTCCTGCCTGCTATCTTCCAGTCGCTCAGCCAGCTGAAGCCGGATGCAAAGCTACGCCCATTGACGGCATCCACAATCGTCATTCGAATGAGTGCTGCCGTGATGGAGAGAATAAGAACGGCCCATCCAATACCGCCGATTGCAACCGTGAACCACGGGAAAAAGAGGTCATCTTCATCAATCCACCAATTGGCGTAGAAGAAACAGAGTACGACTCCGAGTCCTGCGCCCCAATTCAACATGACTGTCGAACCAATATTTCCTTCATTGTCGCGAGCCAAAACCAATGGGCGAAGCACGGTGAGAACCATTGGCAAGAGCGTCATCGAGTAGTACTGCTGGCCCAGGCTGGAAAGGAAGAACGCGCCGGTGAAGAGAACTCCGGAAGTCGTAGCAATCCAGAATATCTCATCCCTTTCGAGCCAGCGAAGAAGGAGCACGACGGATACCAAGACGAAAATGCCGAAAAAGATCTGCCACAGCAAAATCAGGGTCGGATGGGCACCTAGCCAAACAAGCTGTCCAGTCAGTGAAGCATTTGCAAAGTCACGGACAACTCCCAGGTAGGGGACGGTGATATCTAGGTAGTCACGTGGTTGGACCATGAGCGGCCACGCAATGACATTGGCTGCAATTACCACTCCGATACTGGTCAGTACCGTAGAGAACTGCCTGCGCATGAACGGTAGGAACAGCATTGGCAAGAAAACAGGTTTAATGGTGATTGCGATACCGATGATCAGGCCGGCCAGGATATTGCGCCGCTCGGTCAGAGCAATAAAAAACAGCACTAATGCAAGGAAGAGTGAACCGTTGACGTTCGTAAAATCAAGGGTGTTGGTAACGGGTTCCGTGAGGTAGAGCAGTGCTATCGACGCTGGAATGATGGGGCCAGAGCGCGCAATACCAAGCCACCTGAGTAGCAATACAATTGCCGCAATGATTGCAGCTGACTGAAACACCGCAAACCAGATTCGGCCCGATTCAAGTGAGCCGAACAAATCAATCGGGGCTAAAAGTAGGGTAGCGCCTGGGGAATACAGATAGTGCGGATCGGCTGTTACGTAGTCTTCCGAATAAACGGGTACCTGCGATACGAATCGATTAATTGCCGACCAGACCGTCGTAAAGTCATCTGTGCCAGAAACGTCTTTCGGCAAAACCCAGGTGCGGTGAAAAATCACCACAGCTGCGATAGGCCACAAGAAAGCGCTGAGTCCTCGCGACACGTGCCGAGACAGAGGGCGTGGAGCCACCGAATTTGTCTCTGGCGTGTCCTTGGACGTTTGCGTTAATGCCGTTGCGCTTGCGCTCACGTCGATTTTTGGTTTACTCACAATACTCCACCCTACTGGGTGAAGCTGCGGGAATAGCGTAGGAAGATGTGTGAGTCGGAACGTAGGATATCCCGCACTTCAAAAGCCTGCGGGTTCGTCGAGTTCGAGTCCTCATCAGGGTCGTTCTCGCCGAAAGTCAGGGGGCCGTTACCCACCCACATCGGCGACAATGTCAGGAACAGTTCGTCGACGCACCCCTTTTTGAATGCTTCTCGATACATCGTCGATCCACCCTCTACGACAATGTCCCGATACCCATGTTCAGCCAGCCACGTTAACGCCGCTTTTACCGAGGGGTTAGGGAACTTAACGACGCGAGCCCCGGCCGACTCCATCTTTTTAGCTTTGTTCTTGTGAGCGGCTCTTGCCTCTTCATCATTAAAAGCATCTTTAGTCGGGGTGAAGATTATCGGAGGATTGACTTCTGCATTCGCGAAAAAGTCAGATTTTATATCTAAATCCAACGAGCGCGAAAGTGTGGACATCGCCACGTGCTCGGAGCGACCTAGCTTCTGTCGAACGGCCTCTAGGTACTCCGGTATCTCAACTGGCCCGTACCCCTCGGACGCAATGGTGCCTGTACCAACGAAAACGACGTCGGCAAGCGCGCGAAGCGTGTTGAAAACCGTGGCATCGGTGTCGTTGCCAAGCTGGCCAGAGGTGCCTTCGACGGCGCCGCGTCCGTCCAAGCTGGTGACGGCGATGGCCGTGACGGTGGAGGTGTTGTGAGACACCGCCGCTGTATCATGTGTCGTTTGCGCAGGTCGAGAAAGAAACTGCAGAATTTCGTCGGTCGATGGGCTTACGGAGGTGAGTGTAGCCATACCGCCGAGGTTAAGCCGACGATTGCAGAATAGGCAAGGCCTGGCTTATAAGGGAAGTATTATAATCGTTGTCATTTATAAGGATTGGACTTATAGTAGGGGCATGCGACTAACAGATACTCTTGAGAAGGCATTCAACGACCAGATCACTATGGAGCTCACCGCTTCCCACGTCTACCGCCAGCTGGCAATCGAACTGGACCTGCTGGATTTCTCCGGCATGGCAGAGTGGATGCGTGCACAGGCGGATGAGGAAGTTGATCACGCGAACCAGTTCATCGCACACCTCGATGCTCGCGACAACCACCCGCAGATTGGTGCTGTCGACGCACCGGAGGTGAAGGTCACTTCCGCAATCGATGCATTCCGCATTGCTCTCGAGCATGAAGAGAAGGTTTCGGCATCTATCCGTAACCTCCGCAAGCTTGCTGATAGCGAGGGTGATCTCGACTCCCGCCCGCTGCTGGACAGCTTCGTGGTTGAGCAGATTGAGGAAGAGGACACCGTGCGTGGCATCATCGGTCGCCTGGAGATTGTTGGCGACAACGGTGCTGGCCTGCTGCGTATCGACCGGGAGCTTGGCGCTCGCGACGCAGCTTAATGTCGAGCTCGGTTCGCAGTTTCGATAGAAATGACCGCCCTGGGGTTAACTGCCTAGGGCGGTCATTTCTATTTAGCTAGGGTATCAATTGATGGACTTGGCGTCCAGTCAAACCGAAATTCGTGGAGCTGCCATGGGGTAAGCTTCCATAGCCTCTAGCTGAGCGAGGTGCCGAGCCAAGCCCGCCGAATTGGGAAACCGGGTTAAGTAAAGAAAAGTGTGTCCGCATCCCACCATAACCCCAGACCACACACCACAAACCACCAAAGAATAGCTCCCCGAAAGCTATTACCCA
>NZ_KV821813.1:0-248 GCF_001815745.1 Corynebacterium sp. HMSC064E07
TCTTTGTACCCCGTACGGGATTTGAACCCGTGTTACCGCCGTGAGAGGGCGGCGTCCTAGGCCGCTAGACGAACGGGGCTTAGAACTGAATCCAACCCAACTGAGTGAGCGAATTCCGCTGGCCTACCAGGACTCGAACCTAGAATGACGGTACCAGAAACCGTTGTGTTGCCAATTACACCATAGGCCAATAAAGACTGGCGCTTTCGCGCTGTCTTTGTACCCCGTACGGGATTTGAACCCGTGTT
>NZ_KV821813.1:348-780 GCF_001815745.1 Corynebacterium sp. HMSC064E07
CCGAGCGGACACACTTTTTGTCACTTAACCCACATCACCGTCGATCAAGATGAGGTTGCCCACGCCGCCTCGGGCAAGAGCTTCGGCACAACTCGACCCCACGCCTCCGAGTCCGACAACCATGACGGTAGATTCAGCTAACGTTTCTAGCCCCTCCTCCCCTAGGAGAAGCTTCAGTCGTGCGAAACGTTCACTGGTCATAGTCGCCCCTGGTCATAGTCGCCTCGATTCTTAAAAAACAAAAACTCCCCAGCCGACTGACTGGGGAGTAACTTTGTACCCCGTACGGGATTTGAACCCGTGTTACCGCCGTGAGAGGGCGGCGTCCTAGGCCGCTAGACGAACGGGGCTTAGAACCTTGCAGTTAGTGAATACATTCAACAATGAACTTCTTCACTGCTGGCCTACCAGGACTCGAACCTAGAATGACGG
>NZ_KV821813.1:880-144526 GCF_001815745.1 Corynebacterium sp. HMSC064E07
GAAACCGTTGTGTTGCCAATTACACCATAGGCCATCGCTGCTGAACGCAACGAGGAATAATATAGCCAATTGGCGTGAACAAGAGCAAATCACCTGGTCAAAGGTTCGTTGTCAAAGGTTCGTTTAAATTCGCGAGTTCCCCACAGCCCACCTCAGCAGAGCGCATAACTAATGCATAACCAATGCAGTGCATCTAACTAACGCAATCCCAGATCGAAAGCCCATTCGATCGCAGCTCAAAGTCGATCCGCCCTTCAGGAGACACTTCGTGGTGAAGCGGCTGGCAAACAGCCGCCACACACCACAAACCATCCCTGAAAGGCAAGCATCATGACTTCCCCCACAACAACGGCAACAGCAACCGCCCCCATCACACTCGAGCTGGAGTTCTCCGACATCACGGAGCAAATGAACGGCACCATCGGCCGCGTCATCGGCACTGTCACTATCCGTCAGTTCGCGAAAATCATCTCGGGCCTCAACCTCGATGCCAACCCACGCGTGTCCCGCACCGGCCGCATCACCGATGCCATCATGGAAACCATCGACACCACGCCGGAGCTCTTCGCCTACAAGTCCAAGGGTGTGCTCCTGGCCTCCACTCAGTTCACCAGTGAAGACAATCTCTACCGCTTCACCTTCAGCAACCGTCGCATCGAAGGCATCCTCGACGGCGGCCACAACTCGCTGGCTATTGCGCTGTTCGTCCTGGGCAAGCTCACTCCACCGCCTAGCCGCAAAATCAAGACGTGGTCCGAAATGAAGGAGGTCTGGATGGAGCGCTCCGAGGAAATCGAGGAATTGCTTGCCGACGAAAGCCTCACCGAGCTCGATGCCAAGGTTCCGGTAGAGGTACTCGTGCCCGGTGCTCGGGACGAGGACACTGTGCAGGACTTCTCCGATGCTCTGCTCGATATCTGTGCCGCCCGCAACAACAATGCGGAGCTCAAGGCGGAAGCAAAGCTCAATCGCGCCGGCTACTTTGACGATCTGAAGCATGCTCTGCCGCAGGGAATTAGCGACAACGTGCAGTGGCGCACCAACGATACTGGTCGACTAAAGGTGGGCGATGTCATCGCTATGGCGTGGATTCCACTGTCCTGTATTGACCTGCCGAAGGATGCCGACGGCAAGCAGATTGAAGCACCGACCCCTACCAGCCTCTACTCCGGAAAGGCCAAGCTGCTTGACCGCTTCGAGGATGTCATGAGTTCCCCAGAGGTCACTAAGCCCAGCACTGAAAGTATCAATGAGCGCACCGAAGAGGTCGTTCTCTACAACGAGAAGGTCCGCAGTGCCTTGAACCTCACGCGTGACTTCATCGATATTTTCGAGCGCATCAACGCGGAGCTACCCGATCTCTACAACAAGAGTGGCGGCAAATTCGGCGGCATTGATGCTGTTGACAAGGCCAACAAGAAGAATCCGCGGACTGGCAAAACTCCACAGAAGTACTCGAAGTTCTACCGCCAGCCCATCGGCTACGCGATTCCGGACGGGTTCATCTACCCACTCGTGTACGCCTTTGCCGCACTGCTCAAGCAAAACGAAGACGGCACGGTCTACTGGGGAACCGACTGGCACGAGTTCTTCAATAACCACATGGGGTCGCTGGTCAAGGACTACCGCGAAACCTCCATGAACATGCTGAACCGCGACCCGCAGAAGGTGGGCAAGGAAGCGGGCTCTTACACGAACCTGCTTCGCTCAGCCCAGCTCGCACTCTTTACTGAGCAGCAGTAAAAGGAGTGACCTCGAGAGCCTTGCGCAGTCGGCTCAGGCTGCGGCTGCGGCCAAGCAGCTCCATGGACTCGAACAGCGGCGGCGATACCTGAGCACCAGTTACAGCCACGCGCACCGGGCCGAAGGCCTTGCGTGGCTTCAGCTCCAGGTCCTCGATGAGGGCCTTCTGAAGTGCAGCTTCGAGCTTCTCGGTGATGAAGTCCTCTTCGCTGAGCGGCTCCACAGCTGCAATGGTGGCCTCCAGGACAGCAACAGCGTCTTCCTTGAAGTTACGGCGTGCCGAGCGCTCATCGAAGGTGAACTCGTCCTCTTCCACAACCAGGAACTTCGAGAGGTCCCAGGCGTCGGAAAGCGTCTTCACACGGGTCTGCAGCAGCGTTGCCAGGAAAGCGAACTTATCCGCCGGGTAGTCGGCCGGGAAGTCAAAGTGGCTTTCCAGGTACGTGCGCAGACGCTGCTCGAAGTCCTTCGGATCGAGCATGCGGATGTGGTCCGCGTTGATAGCGTCGGCCTTCTTCTGATCGAAGCGAGCCGGGTTGGACAGCACATCGTGGATATCGAAGGCCTTAACCATCTCGTCCATCGTGAAGATGTCCTGGTCGCCGTCCATAGACCACCCCAGCAGTGCCAGGTAGTTCAGCAGACCCTCGCGGATGAAACCGTTATCGCGGTGGATGAAGAGATTGGACTGCGGGTCACGCTTGGACAGCTTCTTATTACCCTCGCCCATAACGAACGGCAGGTGACCGAACTCCGGGGTGAACTTGGCGACACCGATGCGCTTCAGCGACTCGTAGAGAGCGATCTGGCGCGGGGTCGATGGCAGCAGATCCTCACCACGCAGGACGTGAGTGATCTCCATCAGAGCGTCATCAACCGGGTTAACCAGGGTGTAGAGCGGTTCACCGTTGGAGCGGGCAATAACGAAGTCCGGAACCAGGCCGGCCTTGAACTCGATACGACCGCGAACGAGGTCATCGAAGACAATGTCCTCGTCCGGCATACGCAGGCGAATCACCGGATTGCGCCCCTCTGCACGGAAGGCTTCCTTCTGCTCCTCGGTGAGGTTGCGGTCATAGTTGTCGTAGCCCAGCTTCGGGTCACGGCCGGCGGCCTTGTGGCGCTCCTCAACCTCTTCAGCGGTGGAAAAGGCCTCGTACGCTTCACCGGCGTCAATGAGGCGCTGCAATACATCGGCGTAGATGTCCTTGCGCTGCGACTGGCGGTACGGACCGTGCGGACCGCCGACATCGATGCCCTCGTCCCAGTCAATACCGAGCCAATTCAGGGCCTCGATGATTGCCTGATAAGACTCTTCGGAGTCGCGAGCGGCATCGGTATCTTCGATGCGGAAGACCAGCTTGCCACCAGTGTGACGGGCATATGCCCAGTTGAACAGGGCGGTGCGGATGAGGCCAACGTGCGGGGTACCGGTTGGCGACGGGCAAAAGCGTACGCGAACATCTGACATGCTTTCCCACGATACCCGCCCTCCCACCTGCAGGCATGCATAGGGTTTGCATAGGGTTACAGAGCCCACTCCCCGGCCACTTCGCCGGCGTATCCGGCGGCGCGCAGCCGCTCAACCCAGCTGCGCAGTGGTGCCTCACCGGTGCCCGGCGCGCCGCGGCCTGGGAAATCGGCAATCTGGACGTGCGCCGGCAGGCTCACTCTTCCAGTCTCCACCTCAGTGAGCCAAGCATCCACGTCGACGCCATTAGCTGCAAAATGGTAAAAGTCCGCGAGCACACCAGCACCAGTCTGTTGAGCTAACTCCTCGGCTTGCCACGGATCTGTAATGGGATAATCACTCATCCCGGACAGTGGCTCAATCAACGCGCGAACCCCACTGAGCTCCAGCTGGGCAGTAATCTCAGTCAGTCTTTGCACCTGCAAATCGGTCAGCTCCCCCGAGCGCCCCAGCAACACGTTCGAGCATTTCAGCCCAGTGGCCCGCGCAATCTGGCTCACTGCTTCCAGGTGCCCCGCGGGCAGCCCGTCTGTATCGAGCACTCCTCGCTGCCCCGCTGCCATGTCCCCTCCCCACAGATTCATGGCATAAAGACCGAGGCTGTCGTCAAAGAGGTCACAAAAAGCGGAAACCTCATCGGGTGCGGGCACTGCGAGGTCAAAAGGCCACCAGAATTCCACGGCCGCGTAGCCGTCGTCACGCGCGGCGTTGACGGCGTCGTGCGGGGACATGTGTGCGTAGACCGTAGAACAGTTAATAATAGTGCTCATGACCAAAACGGTAGTAGTAACTGGTGGCGGCGCGGGCATTGGTCGCGAAATTGCTCTGGCTTTCGCCTCCGATGGCTGGCACGTGCATATCTGCGGCAGGCGTATCGACGCGCTCGAGGCCGTTGCCGCCGAAGCGGACAACATCACCTTCTCCAGGTGTGACATCACCGACCCCGAGCAGGTCCGTGCGATGTTTGAGGACGCGCAGGTAGCTACGGGAACCATTGATGTTGCGGTGCTCAATGCGGGGCTGCCCGGCACGCCCGCAGAGTTCGGAGAGACCGACATTGAGGACTTCCGGGCGGTCATCGATACGAATGTGGTCGGCTCGTACCTATGCGCACGCGAGGCGTTCGCGCGGATGAAAGCGGGGCGTGATGGGAAGGCGGACCAAGCAGGCGGCCGAATCCTGGTCAACTGTTCTATCGCGGCGCAGGTACCGAGAGCCCATACGGCGGCGTACGCGACGTCGAAAAGCGCGCTTGCCGGAATGACCCATGTGCTTGCCCTGGACGGACGCGAGTATGGCATTACGGCAACGCGCATTGACATTGGCAATGCGCAGACTGACCTATTGGGGACGTTCACAGGCAGCGAGCCAATGTTCGATGCCACGCAGGCTGCGGAGACCTTCCTCTACGCCGCGAATCTGCCGGCGAGTGCAGTCATCGATCAGCTGACGATTACCGCTGCGGGTATGCCCTTTTTGGGTAGGGGTTAGCCTGCCCCTTAAACTGGAGCACAACTGGGTTTAGATTGAGGAGGCGGGTTAGGGCTATGTCCATGGAAAACCACCCCTCTCTGGGCGGCGGAAACGAAGAAGAGAAGCAGGAGAATTCTCACCCGTCGAACGACCCTGCAGCGACTCCGAAGCGTTCGACGCGCTGGGATACGTCCCGCCCGACCACCGCTCCGGACTTTTTGCTCTCCCGGGCACACGGCTCCATCCGCACGCAAGGTATTGAAGAGCAGCTTTCCGACCCCTGGCTCGCGGCCGAGGGACTGCACTCGGGCATTCACAAGATGGTAGTCGGCGCATTGCCCTTCGACTTGGACAAGCCCGCCGCCCTGACCGTTCCCCG
This sequence comes from Corynebacterium sp. HMSC064E07, assembly GCF_001815745.1. Classification (NCBI taxonomy): domain Bacteria; kingdom Bacillati; phylum Actinomycetota; class Actinomycetes; order Mycobacteriales; family Corynebacteriaceae; genus Corynebacterium; species Corynebacterium sp. HMSC064E07. The sequence continues at coordinate 5,947 of NZ_KV821813.1, forward strand.
GGAAGTCATCCGCTCCTCGCAGCCGCTGGAGCCACCCGCGCACTACCGTTGGAACGCACCGAAGCCCCACGCCAACATCGTCGCTTACGATCCCCCGCTCGACGAGCACGCTGAGCGCATCGCCGCAGCCATCCGCACAATCGAGTACTCGGCGCTGGAAAAGGTCGTGCTCGCGCGCGCCGTGGAACTCGAAATCGATCCCCCGATTGACCCGCTCCTACTCGCATCGCGGCTGATCGACGGATCCCCCAACCGCGATGGCTTTGTCGTGGATCTCTCCCCCGCCGGTTCCGATTATGAGGGCAAGTTGCTCATCGGTTCCTCCCCGGAGATGCTGGTCCGCCGTACGGGCGACATCGTTGAGGCGTTTCCCTTGGCCGGGTCGCTGCCGAGGTCCCGGAATGAAGAGGTGGACCGGGCGTCGGCCCGTCGTTTAGCGGACTCGCGCAAGAACCTAGACGAGCATGCCTTCGTCGTCGACGACATCGCCGACAACTTGGCGCCACTGTGCAGTTCGCTGGATGTTCCGGACAGCCCCGAGCTGATGAGCACCGCCGAGATGTGGCACTTGGCCACGCATATCCGCGGTCGGTTGAAGGATCCGTCGCTGTCCGCGCTGGATTTGGCGCTGGTGGTGCACCCGACACCAGCCATTTGTGGCACGCCGACGGAATCCGCCTTCGGCGTTATTCAGGCCGTAGAGACCAACCGCGGCTTCTACTCGGGCGCTGTCGGCTGGTGCGATGAGAATGGCGACGGTGAGTTCGTGGTCTCCATTCGCTGTGCCGAAATCGACACTGAGGGGTCCGTGGCACGACTATGGGCCGGAGGCGGCATTGTGTCGCACTCCGACCCAGAAGAAGAAGTCACGGAGACCAGCGCCAAGATGGGCACTGTACTCCGCGCTTTTGGAGTTAAGGGCGCTTAAGCCAGGGCGCATAGGCCCTAGCAGCTTAAGCCCTGGCAGCTTAAGCCCGCTCCACAGGGTTGGCCAGCTTGCCGATACCCGGGATCTCAATCTCGATGCGGTCACCCGGGAACATCGCAGCGGTACCGGCCGGGGAGCCGGTGCAGATGACATCACCCGGCAGCAGCGTAATCGAGGCAGTGATGAACTCGATAATCTCCGGGATGGACATAATCATCTGGTTGGAGTTGGAATCCTGCTTGGTCTCGGTAACACCCTCGTGAGTCAGGTGCGCCTTGATCGGCAGCTCGTTGTAGTCCAGCTCCGTCTGGATCCACGGACCAAGCGGGCAGAAGGTATCGATGCCCTTTGCGCGCGCCCACTGACCATCGGCAAACTGCAGGTCACGGGAAGAAACATCATTGACGATGGTGTATCCGAAGATCACATCGTGAGCGTTTTCCTTCTTGACGTTCTTGCACGGCTTACCAATAACCAGTGCCAGCTCGCCCTCAAACTCGACGTTGGTGGCGAAATCCGGAATGCGAATCGGCGCTTCCGGGCCAATGACGGCCGTCGGCGGCTTAATGAACATCGTCGGCGGCAGCGATTCTGCCGACTTCTTGAACACCTCGGCGACGTGGTCAGCGTAGTTACGACCAATAGCGATGACCTTCGACGGCAGCATTGGGGCGAGCAGACGTACGTCGGCAAGCGGCCAGGAACGGCCAGTCTTATTCAGCTGACCGAAAGGGTGCCCTTCGATTTCGTGCAAAGTAACTTCACTGCCTTCGCCCTCAACGAGCGCGAAGCACATGCCCTCTGGGTGGGCGATTCGAGCAATACGCATAAAAATAGGGTACACGTCACATTGCGATAATTATGCAACGACCCCCACTCTCTATACTCTGCGCTCTAAACTCCGCGGGATTCCTGCGCAAGCCACACCAGCGCACAGGCCAGCGCATCGTTGAACGCGTGATGGGCCTTAAAACGGGGAATGCCGTACTTGTCGCACAGTGACCACAACCGCAGCTCATCACGGACCGGCTCACGGTTGGCCCGCAGAATCGCGTCGTACTCACGTGTCATAGTGTCCGCCACCGGCACATCAAAACGCGCATCGAAGTACTTCCGGCACAACGGATCTAGGAAACCAACTTCCATCCGCGCGTAGTGCGCCAGCAGCTTCCGTCCCCGTAGAGCTTCTAACAGCTTGCCGACGGCCACCTCTGCCTCTACCCCGGTTGCGACCATGTCGTCGGTAAGCCCATGCACCGTCGCCGACTCGCCGACGCTCACCTCCTCGCGCTCTGGGCGAATGAGAAGGTGACCCGACTCTTCCAGCACGATGTCGCGGCCTTCGACGGCAACCCAACCGATGGAAAGCAACTGATCTTTGGAGGGATCCAGACCGGTGGTTTCCACATCGACCGCGAGCCAAGCATTGTCGCGGATAGGTGCGTCCAAGAGTTTCTTGCGGGGTTTGAAAAACTTCAACATTGCGCGCTCACGACATCGCCCGGATGGGATACTTCGCCCCGAGGCTCTGCTGCAACTTGCGGATAACACCAAACGCATCGCGCAGGTGCTCGCGTTCCAGGCTGGAGAGACGCTTCGGGTAGATGTGGTTATTCGGCTGCTCGCCAGCGTTGAACTGGGCCTGCTGGTGATGAAGCTGCACCGTGCACAGGAACTCGAACGCATCCGCCAGATCCTGCGCACCCTGACGGCTCACGCTTCCGGCACCCGCACTCGCCGCCAAGCGTTCACGCGTGGACAGCTGCGGCAGCCCGGCCGCCACAGTAAATAGGCGCGCCATCTGCACCACAGCAGCAGTTCCCCCCTTCTTGATGTCCAGGGTCTCTGCGTACTCGCCGCCCTTCTCCAGCACCAGGCCACGGAAGAAGCCGAGCGGCGGCTCCCGCCAGGCCGAGAGCTTGGCCAAGTGCGCGTGCAGGCGCTGCGACCCCTGGGCCAGCGGTAGGTAGGCCGCGCGCAATTCCTCTACCAGTTGCACATCGCCCGCTACCGCTCGCATGTCGAAGAAGGTCTGTGCATGTAACAGCGCCTCCGCCTCCGGTGCGGTAATCCACCCGTGGAACGTGCGCAGCCACTGCGACTTGGTCATCCTCCACGCAGGATTGCTGGCCATCATGTCCCCTGGACAGAGCGGATAACCGACTCGGTCGAGGTTGGTGCAAATCTCGTCGCTAAGCGCGGCGAAATAGTCAGCATGAGCGTCGGCGTCGTAGTCGTCGGCGAGAACAAGCGCATTGTCCTGATCGGACGCGAGCCCCATCTCCCCGCGCCCATGCGAACCCAGTACCGCAAAGGCGTAGCTGACTGGTGGCGGCCCAAGCTTTTCCTCCGCCAGCGCAACCAGGCGTCGGGTGACAGCATCGGCCACGGCAGTCAGCAGCTTGGCGACCTCCTCCCCCGAATCACCTCGGTCAATAAACCGGCCGACAATCCGCCGCGCGTTCTGAGCAATCTCCGCAATCTCCGAGATATCGCTCTTCCGCGCCAGCGTCGCCGTCGCGTACACGGGATCGGTGTGCAGACTGCGCAGCAGGTCACCAATGACAATCATGCCGACCACTCTCGTCCCGTCGTGCACCGGCAGATGATGGTAACCGCGCTCAGCCATCAGCAGCATGGCCTCAAAAACCAGCAGGTCGGGACTGATGGTTTCCGGGTTCCCGGTCATCACTTCGCTTACAAGCGTCGCCGCGGGCTTCGCCTCTGCCAGCACTCGACGACGGAGGTCACGGTCAGTGATGATGCCGACGAGCGGGCTCTGGTTGGCGCCTGCAGACTCCATTACGAGCAAACTGGAGACATTCCGCTCCGTCATAATCTGCGCCGCCTCTTGTACTGTCGCATCAGCACTGCAGGTCACCAGCGATGTTTCCATCAGATCCGCAACCCGTGTGCGCAATGACTCCGATGCCGCAGTACTCCGCAGCTTCGATGCCACTGCGCGAATGCGCGCGTTCTCACCGCCGTAATAGCGCCGGACCTCTACGAACTGCTCATTGAGCTGGTCAAAAACCTCCTTGGAGATCACTAGGAATACGCAGTCCTCCACTGCCGTCATCGTGTATAGCGAAGGGTCACTGCTCAGCAGCGTCGAATAGCCGAAATGATCTCCCACATCTCGCCTGTCCAACAGCGTGCCAGCTGGGTCAAAGAGATCCACCATGCCGGAGCGAATAATGAAACAGCTGTTGTTATCCGCACCCGCCCGGATAATCTCCGTTCCACGACGGGCATAGCGCATGGTCAAAAGCGGTGGGATAGTCGCGCGCTCTTCATCGTTGAGGTCCGAAAAGGGGCGAGTATGGCTGAGGAAGTCTGCGATTTCCGCAAGCTCGACGGTCATGGGGTCAATTATCCCCTATTTTTGCTCCCAATAGGACTGATTTGCGGGAATACTCGACCTTATGACCAATTCCACACACAGCGCTTCAACAAATTCCGAATGGCCGCTCGACGCCCACATCCTCGGCAGGATGGACAAGCTCGCGGCACTCGTCGCCACGCTTGACGACGACGCCTTCAATGCAACCCTCCCCATCCCAGCCATTAACTCCCTGGCCGTGCTGTTACGACATGTGACCGGATCCGCGAGGTACTGGCTCGAGCGCGTCTGCCTTGGGCGTGATTATGTCCGTGATCGCGATGGGGAGTTTTCTGCTCATTGCAGTGTTTCGGAAGGGCTGGAGATTTACCACCGTGACCGCGCGGCCATTGAATCCGCGCTGGTGGAGTTGCAAGGCGTGGACCGCGCTGGTGCTCCTGCTGTTATTCCTACCGATAAGGACCGTTGGTGGTGCGGCAGCATCGAAGGCGTGATTGTGCATGTCTTCCACGAGGCGGCTCAGCACCTGGGACATGCGGAGATTACGAGGGATGCGCTAGTGGCAGGACTGGGAGGGGATGATTCCGATAACGGCGCAGGAAGCTCATCCCCATACCCCCTTGACACCATCATCGATGTACTTCGCCAGGTCGGACATGCGTCGGACTTCATCGAGCACACCGCCGACGGTAAGACTCACATCACTACCGTCGATGGCAAAACTGTGATTGCCTAGCCCTCTCCCTCCCTATTTTTTACTGCGCTACTTCAAAGCAGCAGCAATGCGGTCGCCAACTTCAGTGGTCTTAATCGGGCCACTACCGCGAGTAGCCATGTCAGCTTCCACAGCAGCCTCGATGCGCTGAGCGTCTTCCTCACGACCCAGGTGGCGCAGCATCATGGCACCCGACAGAATGGCTGCGGTCGGGTCAGCGATCCCCTTGCCAGCAATGTCGGGAGCGGAGCCGTGAACGGGCTCAAACATGGACGGGTTGGTATTAGAGGCGTCAATGTTGCCGGACGCCGCCAGGCCGATACCGCCCGACACTGCACCAGCCTCATCAGTAATGATGTCGCCGAAGAGGTTGTCGGTGACGATGACGTCGAAACGCGAAGGATTAGTGACGAGGTAGATCGTCGCAGCGTCGATGTGCGAGTAATCGACATCTACCTCTGGGTATTCCTTAGCGACCTCATCGACCGTGCGCTGCCACATACCGCCACCGTGCACCAACACATTGGTCTTGTGGACAAGGGTCAGCTTCTTACGACGGGTCATAGCCAGCTCGAAGGCGTAGCGAACAACGCGCTCAGCACCGAAGCGGGTATTGACGGAGGTCTCGTTGGCAACCTCGTGTGGCGTGCCGACGCGAATCGCACCGCCGTTACCGGTGTAAGCACCTTCGGTTCCCTCGCGGACGACCACGAAATCAATTTCGCCCGGGTTCTTCAGCGGTGACTCGACACCCGGGAAGAGCTTGGAAGGACGCAGGTTGACGTGGTGATCCAGCGCGAAGCGCATCTTCAGCAACAGGCCGCGCTCGAGAACACCCGGAGGAACGTTCGCCGGGTCACCGATAGCACCGAGCAGAATAGCGTCGTGCTCACGCAGGGAGTCGAGATCGGCGTCGGTAAGCAGTTCGCCATTGCGCAAGTAGCGACGCGAGCCGAGGTCGTACTCGGTGGTGTCGAACTCGCCGATAGCAGCCTTGAGCACCTTCAGTGCCTCTGCCGTAACTTCCGTGCCGATGCCATCACCCGGGATGACGGCGATCTTCAGCTTTCCTGCCTCAGTCATTTTTTGAGATACCCTTCTCACTATATGGACACAAATGAGTGTAGCAGAACCTAGCGCTCACCCCCGTCACTGTCTGCGCGATTTTTACCATCTCCATCGTTTTCACAATCCACCCCGCCTACTGCTCTCTCCTTTTCCATATCCCGCCGCACCTTATCCACTAGGCCGCGGAGATTGTCATGCAATTTGCGACGTTTCTCATTGTGCTCAGCCAGCGCAGCGGTCTTCTTTTCAGTCTGCGAGGCAAAGGTGTAACGACCATGCCCAGTGTGCTCTTTTTCCGACTGCGCAAACGGCCCTTCATCACAAGAGAGGAACGTCCAAGCTTCGATCCCATCATCACCTCGAACAACTCGCCACATACCGGCAGTTTTGAGGTTGTGGTGCCTTCGACAGAGACAATGGAGATTATCTGTGTGCGTGACCCCTTCCTTTTGCCGCTCACCACCGGAAAGGCTGTGATCAAATTCCACAATATGGTCGATATCGCACTTTTCCGCGGGGACATCGCATCCAGGAAAACTACACACACCGTCACGGGCACGCACGAATGCACGCTGAGACTCGGAGGGCCGATACCCCTCAACCGCACTATCCCCCAGCACCCGCAATGTCGATACCCGCTTCAGCCAAGACTCGGCCACCAGCGAAGAAAGCCAACCAGCCCCAGCGAGCCACACTGGAGTGTTTTCCGGTTCGCCATCCTCCCCGGGAGAGAGCACTCGGAAGAGTTCCAGATTCACCTCCACCTCACAAGTACCGCGTAACGCATGCATGAAAGCTGCCGCGCGACTCACTTTCATCTTCTTAGCCACTGCGTCGATAATTGCAAGGGCTTCCACTGCATGATGCCGCTCGAGGACAGTAGTCAGTGTCGTAACTCCAGCGTCACCATGTTCATCAACTGCGACAAACTCCTTAGCCGTCATACGATCGCCAAAGTAGTCGAGAGCCGCAGCTTGAACCTCCCGTACCTCCTCCGACTCCGCGGGATTATCCGCCGACTCTCCATCCGCCTCGACCTGGTATGCCGCCGCATCAATTGCAGCACCTACGGTCGCCTCCACATTCCGGGCCAGGACCCTATCAGCCTGCAACCCAGCGACATCCACATCACGTGGCCGCACTTCCGGAGCACACTCACCAATCACTCGCTGCACCCGCGTTGCCATCGCACGCACGCCACGGAGCGCCTCCCCGTCGCGCCTAGGCTTAACGACGTCCACGAGACCCGACTCCACCGCGTCAACCTTGTCATCAGCCACAGGCCGGGTATGCTTACCAAGCATTGCTAAATGCCTCATCGACAAATGCCCGCGCTCCTGACACATTTCCGCTAGTTGCGGCATACGTCCAAGCATGTAGCCAATTTCCATATATTTGTTCACTTCGGCGCGTGAGATTCCAAGCACCACCGACCAATAAGCCAAATGAGCTTCGACATCGCCATCATCTGGTGGTGCGACCCGCTGAGCGATAACCATCTGCAGACGATTAATCTCGCGCATCACTTCAGCGAGCGAATGAGCCCTCACCTCATGGCTGAACCGAAATTCCCCACACGATTCCAACTCTGACATTGCACTGTCCCCTCCCTAACGAGGTCCCCTAACGAACAGTTCTTTATCAATTCGCCCACACCATATCCCCCACCCCGGATTCAAACCGCTGCGCACCCCAAAAATCTCCACATTATTCGAACACTATTTCGAACTAAAGCCGAAAGAAAATCCCGCCCTACGACGCAAACTTCGTCGTAAAGCGGGAACCGCACTAGAAACCTAGTCGACCGGCTTCATGGAACCGTTTTCGAGGAAACGACGGTGGAAGTCATAAGAAGTACCCAGGTCATGCGGAGTATGCAGGTACGGGGTGGCCCTCTCAGCACGCTCAACGTATTCGAGCAGCGCCTCCTTGTACATCGGGTGCGCACACTTCTCAATGACAACACGGGAACGCTGACGCGGCGCCAGCCCACGGAGGTCAGCCAGACCCTGCTCAGTGATGATGACCATCACGTCATGCTCAGTGTGGTCAACGTGAGAGACCATCGGCACGATTGCGGAAATGTCGCCATTCTTAGCCAGCGACGGGGACACGAACGTAGAGATGTAGGCGTTTCGGGTGAAGTCACCGGAACCGCCAATGCCGTTCATCATGCGGGAGCCAGCCACGTGAGTGGAGTTGACGTTGCCGTAGATGTCAGCCTCAATCATGCCGTTGGTGGTAATCAGCCCCATGCGGCGGACCAGACCCGGGTTATTGGAGATGTCCTGCGGCCGCAGAACGATCTTCTCGCGGTAGTCAGCAGCATTCTCGTTCATACGAGCTGCATATTCAGGAGACAGCGAGAATGCAGTACCGGAAGCCACGGTCAGCTTGCCAGCATCCATCAGGTCGACCATGCCGTCCTGGATAACCTCAGTGAAGGAGGTCAGGTTCTCATACTTGGAGTCGAGCAGACCTGCGAGAACGGCGTTCGGAATGTTACCGACACCCGACTGCATCGGCAGCAGGTTCTCCGGCAGACGACCGGCCTTGACCTCGCCATCGAGGAAGTCGAGCAGGTAGCCAGCAATAGCCTTGGAGTCATCGTCCAGCGGCTTGAACGGCGAGTTACGGTCCTCGGCGTTCGTCTCGACGACAGCGACAACCTTATCGACATCGATCTGAACATCCGGAGTGCCGATGCGGTCCCCCGGGTTCACAATCGGAATCTCCTTACGGTTCGGAGGCAGGCCGACACTGTAGATGTCGTGCATACCCTCGAGGTCCTCGGACTGCCAGGAGTTGACCTCAATAATGATCTTCTCTGCAGCATTGAGGTAAGAAATGCTGTTACCAACCGAAGAGGAAAGAATCAGGGAGCCATCGGCCTTAATGCGAACAGCTTCGACCACGGCAACATTGACCGGACCAAAGAAGCCCTGCTCAGTCATCGGGCCAGAGTGCGACAGGTGAATATCACTATAGAAGGCATCGCCTGCATTGATACGGTTACGCATTCCCGGGTCGGACTGGTACGGCATACGCCACTCAACACCATTGGCCTTCGCCAGCGCACCATCAAGTTCCGGAGCGGTAGACGCGCCGGTCAAGACCTTAATCTTGAACTCGTCGCCACGCTCGTGAGCGGCCTCCATGCGCTCAGCGAGAGCCGGCGGGACAACCTTCGGGTAGCCAGCACCGGTAAATCCGGCAAAGCCCACCATGTCTCCGTGGTTGATGAACTGCGCCGCCTCCTGCGCGGTCATCACCTTGGATTTGAGACCAGCATGGGCAATACGATCTGACATGAATTCACCTTTCTATATCCCCCAACGCGACTATCGGGGGTAGCACTTCGAACACCAAAGCACACCCCCAACCCTATCAACGAAGCGGTTAGCGCCTTTCATTCAGATGCCCGAAAGCGCCCCCATTTTAGGCACATTCCATACGCCACTAAAGCCGACTACAACACCGTTTTATGCCCTACGTCACAACCAGTCGACAATCAGCCATGCGACACATTTACAACCCCTCACATAGCCCAATTCATGCACTAGTTATTGATAATCATTTTCAGTACGCTAATCTTGTCGGGTGACTTCTACCGAATTTTCTGATAGCACCACCCAGACCACTCCCGTCACCGTCCTGTCCGGATTCCTGGGCGCCGGCAAGACCACCCTCCTCAACAACCTCCTGGCAAACTCACAGGGGCGCAAAATCGCGGTCATCGTCAACGACTTCTCGGAAGTCAACGTCGATGCCGCCCTCATCGAGCAGGGCACATATCTCGAGCGCGGCGAGGACCGTTTCATCGAAATGTCTAACGGCTGCATCTGCTGCACGCTGCGAGATGACCTCGTGGAAAACGTCGGCAAGCTCGCGCGCAGCGGCAAATTCGAACACATCGTCATCGAATCCACCGGCATCTCCGAGCCCATGCCAGTCGCCGCTACCTTCGAGTGGGAATTCGACGATGGCCGTCGCCTCGCCGACATCGCCCCCATCGACACGATGGTCACGCTCGTCGACGCCTCTACATTCCTCGACAGTCTCCGCCAGGGACGCGCACTGCCTGACGACGAACGCACGGTCGCTGACCTCCTTGTCGACCAGGTGGAATTCGCCGATCTCATCCTCATCACCAAATCCGACCTCGCCGGCGAAAAGCTCACCGGCGGCACCGAGGAAACAATCCGCGCCATGAACCCCCGCGCACGCATCGTCCGCGTGACTAACGGCGAAATCGCCACCTCTGCCATTCTCGACGCATCGCTTTACGACGAAGGTACCGCGGCCACTTTCCACGGATATGCAGAAGAACTTGCGAATCCCCACACGCCGGAGACTGAAGAATACGGCATTTCTTCGGTTGTTTTCCGAGGCAACCGCCCCTTCGACCGCGAACGACTGATTAAGGCTCTCCGCGGCACAAAGGGGCTCGTACGATCCAAGGGGCACTGCTGGATTTCCGACCGCCTCGAAGTCGCCCACGTGTGGAGTCAGGCGGGGCCGAACCTGAAAATCACCCCTGCCGTCATGTGGGCGCAGACCGATGTCCCACCATCCAATGAGGTCGTACTCATCGGTGTGAAATTTAACCCAGAGGCCACACTGCAGGCATTCGAGGATGCCATGCTGACTGACGAAGAAGTGCGGGAATTGCTGTAACAAAGCCCCTGGAAGAGCGCCGATAAACGACCCGCTGAAGCGATCAGAGTGTCATAAATCACTTCTCAACCTGCGGGTGTGGCAACACACTGTTAGCGCATGCTAGGTTAGGCGACAAAACTAAAGTCGAACAGTCTATCTAGGAGATGACATGTCTGATCGCATCGCACATGCCGGTTTGCGCGGCAAGGTAATGACCGCCGACGAGGCTGCACAGTTTATCAATCATGGTGATGCCCTCGGCATCTCTGGCTTCACCGGTGCTGGCTACCCGAAGGCCCTGCCGACTGCGCTGGCAAACCGTGGCAAGGAACTTCACGCCAAGGGTGAAGAGTTCGCTGTCGACATCTACACAGGCGCTTCCACTGCCCCAGACTGTGACGGCGTGATGGCAGAAGCTGACATCATTCGCTACCGCATGCCGTACCAGGGCGATCCGGCACTGCGTAAGTCCATCAACTCCGGCAAGGCGAAGTACCAGGACATCCACCTCTCCCACTCCGCGCTGTACATCGAGCAGGGCTTCCTGCCGATTGACGCCGCAATTGTTGAGGTCACTCGTATTACGGAAGATGGACACCTCGTTCCGTCGTCAAGCGTTGGCAACAACGTCGAGTGGATGGACAACGCTGACAAGATCATCATCGAGGTCAACTCGTGGCAGTCCGAGGAACTCGAGGGCATGCACGACATCTACCGCATTCAGCACCTGCCTAACCGCACGCCGGTGCCGATCAACGCCCCGGGTGACCGCATTGGTACCCCTTACATCGACATCAACCTGGACAAGGTTGTCGCAGTTGTCGAGACCAACGCGCCGGACCGCAACTCCCCGTTCAAGCCGTTGGATGAGACCTCGAAGGCTATTGCCGGCCATTTCCTCGACTTCCTCGAGGGCGAAGTTCGCGCGGGTCGCCTGGCTTACGACCAGTACATCATGCAGTCGGGCGTCGGTAACGTTCCGAACGCCGTGATGGCGGGTCTGTTGGACTCCAAGTTTGAGAACATCAAGGCCTACACCGAGGTTATTCAGGACGGCATGATCGACCTGATTGACGCAGGTAAGATGACCGTCGCTTCGGCTACCTCCTTCTCCCTGTCTCCGGAAGCGGCCGAGCGTATGAACAACGAGGCTGCTCGCTACCGCGAGAACATCATTCTGCGCCCGCAGCAGATTTCTAACCACCCGGAGGTTGTCCGTCGCGTCGGCCTAATCGCCACCAACGGCATGATTGAGGCCGACATCTACGGCAACGTCAACTCCACCCACATCAACGGCAGCCGCATGATGAACGGCATCGGTGGTTCCGGTGACTTCACCCGTAACGCCTTCGTTTCCTCGTTCATCTCGCCGTCGCTGGCGAAGGACGGTGCGATTTCGACTATCGTTCCGTTCGCTTCGCACATTGACCACACCGAGCACGACGCCATGGTCATCATCACCGAGCGTGGATTCGCTGACCTGCGTGGCCTGGCACCGCGTGACCGCGTGGCGAAGATGATTTCCGTTGCACACCCGGAGTACCAGCCACTGTTGGAGGAGTACTACGAGCGCGCGCTGAAGACCGCTCCGGGCATGTCTACCCCGCACGACCTGCGTACTGCCTTCGACTTCCACGTCAACATGATTGAGAAGGGCTCGATGAAGGGCTAGGCAGTAGGGCTACGGCTGCATAGATCAGCTGGGAAACAAAAATCCCCTCCATGCGGAGGGGATTTTTTCATGCAGTAGAAGCTGCGCTAGAGACTAGCTCTAAAACGCCTAGGCGCTCAGAACTAGTCCAGCTCGAGCTGCAGAGCGTGGGTAGCGGAGATCTCCTCGGTAATCTTTCCGACGAGCTCCTCCGGAACCTCCTTGGAAACGCGCAGCACCAGGATGGCAGTCTGATCTGCTTCCTGCGGAGACAGAGCAGCAGCCTCGATGTTGATGCCGGACTCACCCAGGGTGGTAGCAACGCGACCCAGAGCGCCCGGAACGTCGTTGTACAGCAGGAAGAGGTTACGGCCCTGAGCGCGCATGTCGATGCCGCGGCCATTGATACGGACAATCTTCTCGACGCGGTTCAGGCCAGTGAGAGCACCAACGACGGTAGCGGTGGAGCCATCAGCACCGATGACCTTGACCTCGAGTACGGAGCGGTGGGAGACGGACTCCGGCTCGGTCTCGACAGTGAAGGTCACACCACGCTCTTCTGCGATACGCGGAGCGTTGACGAAAGTGACCGGTTCTTCCACCATGAGAGAGAACAGTCCACGGATTGCTGCCATACCCAGAACGTTAACGTCCTCAGTGTGCAGCTCACCGCGAGCGGTGACCTCAACAGCAGCCGGAGCGCCCTCGAGCAGACCGCCAGCAACCAGACCCAGCTCACGAGCCAGCTCGAGCCACAGGGCCACCTCTTCGCCGACAGCGCCACCGGAAACGTTGACTGCATCCGGGACGAACTCGCCAGCCAGGGCCAGCAGTACGGACTTAGCGACATCGGTACCTGCACGGTCCTGCGCCTCGACGGTGGAGGCACCCAGGTGCGGAGCACAAACAGTTTCCGGCAGGCCAAACAGCGGGGAATCCGTGCACGGCTCGGTCGCGTACACGTCGAAGCCAGCACCGCGGATGTTGCCAGCCTTGATTGCGTCGGCAAGCGCCTGCTCGTCGACGAGACCGCCGCGGGCAGCGTTGATGATGATCTGGCCCTTCTTGGCCTTGCCCAGGAGCTCAGCATCGAACATGCCGGCGGTTTCCTTGGTCTTCGGCAGGTGGATGGTCACGAAATCAGCGCGAGCCATCAGGTCTTCCAGCTCAACCAGCTCAACACCGAGCTGAGCAGCACGGGCCGGGTTCGCGTACGGATCGTACGCAATGATGTTGGTCTCGAAAGCAGCGAGACGCTGCGCAAACAGCTGACCGATGTGACCGAAACCGACGATACCGACGGTCTTGCCGAAGATTTCGACACCCTTGAAGGAAGAGCGCTTCCACTCCCCTTCACGCAGGGACGCGTCCGCAGCCGGCAGCTGGCGAGCGGTGGCCAGCAGCAGTGCGATTGCGTGCTCACATGCAGAGTGAATATTGGAGGTCGGAGCGTTGACAACCATGACGCCGCGCTTGGTAGCGGTATCGATGTCGACGTTATCCAGGCCAACGCCGGCGCGACCGACAATCTTCAGATTCGGAGCAGCCTCGAGGACTTCCTGATCCACGGTGGTAGCGGAGCGGACGAGAAGTGCGTCAGCATCACCAACCGCAGCCAGGAGCTCAGCGCGGTTCGGGCCATCTACCCAACGGACCTCAACGGAATCCCCCAATGCGTCCACAGTGGACTGTGCCAGCTTGTCGGCGATGAGGACAACGGGGCGAGCGTTCTGGCTCACAAGCATCTCCTGGTTTGTCTCGAAAAGTTTATGCAGTATGTGCGGTGTCACTTAAGAAAACTACTAAAGCGTGCACGCGCATTACGTCTCATCATAAACTCTGGGGGTGAGACACGGGGGGACTTACCTAAGCAAAACGGCGCTTACTACCCTTTGTTTAGGGAGTAAGCGCCGTTGCCCCCGACATTCAAGTCGGCAAATATTTCGCGTTATATTTTTATTTCTGCTGGTCTATAACCTACTGGTACGTAACCAACCACGGACGCGGCTCGATGTTCATGGTCTCCTCAGGAGTAAACATCGGCTGATCCTCGTCGATGAAGTTCTTCCACGCCTCGAAAATCTCCGGCTGCAAATCCTGCAGCATGACGTTCCAGGTCTCAAACTTCTCCTGCGCGGTGCCATGGCCGTCGGCATGCAGAACGAATGCGAGCTCCGGGTGCGACAGATCCAGCGTCTCACGGTCGCGAATCATCTGTAGCTGGAACTGGTGCAGCATCAGCATCTTCTGCGGAAGGTTGTTCTTACGAGTCAGCTCAGCCAGCCAATCAGCAACGCGGTTGACTTCTTCAGCCTTAACGTGACCAACCTGGGTCGCCGGAACCTGCCCCGGTTCCATCTTCCACTCCGGGTCCAGCGCCAGACCGACGTTTGGCATCTTCAGCAGTTCTTCGTAGAACTTGGCCTGGTCCAGGAAGTCTGCACTACCCGGCTGCAGGTCGATGATGACGTAGCCGCCGGCCTTGGTCATGGCCTCGACGTACGGCTTCAGAGTCTCAACCGGAGCCGGCTCGGAGTAGTCACCGCGTGGCCCCGGGTCAGCCTGCGCGACCGAAGCGATAATCTCGAAGGCCGGCAGTACCGGGTCATCAGCGAACTTCTCGTACTGCTTGACGTAGTCCTTCGCACGTGCGACGGCATCCTCCGGATCATCCTCGCCCATCACGCCCAATGGAGCGACACCTGGGTGACCATACGTTGCAATCAGATGACGACCGGGGAACAGCAGTGTGCCTCCACCTGGCAGCTCCTTAACCTTGTCATCTTTGGCAAGCTCGATGGACTGATCAAACTTGTCCTTATCGCCAAAAACCTTACCCAGAGCAATCAGGGACTCGCCGTCGCGAGCAGCGGAAATCGACTCAGAGGTAGCACGCGCGTCGCCCACCGGCAACCAACTGACCTTCAGGCCAGCGGCGCGGGCCGTAGCAATGGAGGCCAAACCGGTACCCGGTGCGGCCAGTGCCAATGTGTCCTTGACCTCCTTCGGAGATCCCTTCGGCAGGGTGACGCTCTCCTGTCCCTTGTCGTCCTGCCCATCGCTGGCGCGATCCTGAGCCTCTTGGTTGGCTGCCCCATCCTTCGTTGCATCGCCCTCGACGACAGTTGGCTTCTCCGGATCCATCTCAACGACAGCGCGAGTCGGCTTCGACTCCGTCTCCTTGAGAACCTTAAACTCGGTACCGACGAGCTCCTTAAGGCCATCGGTCGTACCCGGATCCGCAATGATCTGACGGCCCTCTTCGCCAGTCAGGTCAACTGCCCCCACAGTAAGGACTGTCTTTGCGCCCAGGCGGTCAATCTCTTTTTCCACATCGGCGATATCGGCGCCAGTATCACGGCCACGAGCATCCTTCTTCGGGCTCTTGGCAGTAGTGTCATCTTCCGCATCTTCGGCAGAACCAGCCACTAGCATCGGCAGACCAGCAGCAACCGCGATGCCTGCCGCCCTACGCTGCTCAGCAGAGCCAGCCGAGGAAACGACAACCGCTTCCGAACTGTCGATCAGACTTTCCGACGCTGCGATGTCGTCGCTAAGCACCGTCGATTCAGCGTCCACCTTCTTCGTGGAAACAGCGCTGTCGGAATTTCCACACGCGACCAAGGCGCTTGACCCCAACGCCAGGCTGACCGTCAGGGCAACGGTTGCCGTCACGCGCCGCGTCATTGCGGATACTCGCACATTTACCTCCGTGAAATGATTTGATTTCAACGATTAGACTATCGAACGTCTTTGTTGAGGGAGACCTTTCACCCCAGATTAGAACCCCGGATAGGACTGGGGCTACACCCGTTTGGCAGTAGTTGCTTTTAGCTCAGACGTTTATTCCACACGTCTACCCCACACGGTTCAGTGAAAGAAAACTAGTAAGAGAGATACGAAAAGGGCCTCATCACGGCGGTGAAGCTCAGTGATGAAGCCCTACTTCGCGAACAAGCGAGGGATTCGCTTAAGCAACAAACTTAGGCAGTCTCAGCGCGAGCGTCGACCTTAACCCAGCTCATCAGGTCGCGCAGCTTGGAGCCGACCTCTTCAATCTGGTGGTTGTTGTAGGAAGCGCGCAGGTCCTCGAGCTCCTTGTTGCCGCCCTCGACGTTGGCAATCAGGCGCTTGGTGAAGGTGCCGTCCTGAATGTCAGACAAAATCTCGCGCATGTGCTGCTTGGTATCAGCGGTAATAACGCGCGGGCCAGACAGGTAGCCACCGAACTCAGCGGTGTCGGAGACCGAGTAGTTCATGTTGGCAATACCGCCCTCGAACATCAGGTCAACAATCAGCTTCAGCTCGTGCAGGCACTCGAAGTATGCCATCTCCGGCTCGTAGCCAGCTTCAACCAGAACCTCGAAACCGACCTTGACCAGTTCCTCGGTGCCACCACAGAGAACAGCCTGCTCACCGAAGAGGTCGGTCACAGTCTCTGCCTCGAAGGTGGTCGGGATAACGCCAGCGCGGGCGCCACCGATAGCTGCAGCGTAGGACAGAGCCAGGTCGCGGCCCTCGCCCTTCGGGTCCTGGTCAACGGCAATCAGGCACGGAACGCCCTTGCCATCGACGAACTGACGACGAACCAGGTGACCCGGGCCCTTCGGAGCAACCATACCGACGGTGATGTTGTCAGCCGGCTTGATGAGGTCGAAGTGGATGTTCAGACCGTGGCCGAAGAACAGCGCGTCGCCGTCCTTCAGGTTCGGCTCGATGTCCTCGCTGTAAACCTTTGCCTGGGTGGTGTCCGGAACCAGCACCATAATGACGTCTGCCCATGCAGCGGCATCTGCGTTGGACTTAACCTCGAAGCCAGCTTCCTGAGCCTTCACAGCGGACTTGGAGCCTTCACGCAGACCGATAACAACCTCGACACCGGACTCGCGCAGGTTCTGAGCGTGAGCGTGGCCCTGGGAACCGTAGCCCAGGATGGCAACCTTACGTCCCTGGATGATGGACAGATCAGCATCGTCGTCGTACAGCAGTTCAATAGCCATTAAAGTTAGCCTCTTTTCGAATCGGATTCGTTAAAAATCTTAGCGTTTAGTTGTTAGCGGGCCTGGAGCATCGGCTTCGGCCCACGTGCCATTGCGACGGTACCGGACTGAATGAGCTCACGGATACCAAACGGCTCGAGGACCTCCAGCAGGGCTACAAGCTTCGAGCGCTCACCCGTCGCCTCAATGATGACAGACTCTTGAGAAACGTCCACCACACGGGCACGGAAGAGATTGGCGGCATCGACTACCTGCGGACGATTGGTGTTGTCGCAGGAAACCTTCACCATCAGCAGTCCGCGCGACACCATGGTCTCTGGGGGCTGGCGGACCACTTTCAGCACGGGCACCAGCTTGTTCAGCTGCTTAGTAATCTGTTCGATCGGCAGCGTCTCCGTCTCAACCACGACGGTGATGCGGTTGACTCCCTCGGTCTCAGTTTCACCCGAGGTAATCGACTGGATGCTGAAACCTCGGCGGGTGAACATGCCCGCAATGCGGACCAGAATACCCGGCTCATCGAGGGTCAACACGGATAGAGTGTGCAGTTCAGCCATTTTGGGACTCACTTCCTGTTGCTTCGGATCCCGATTAGCGGGTCTTCATGGACGGGTGGTTAGCGTCGGGCTGCTTCGCGGCGTCCTCGGAGTTGTCCACAACAGTGCCGTGGATGTCAGCCGGGGCCTCAGCTGCTGAATTCTCATCGTTGAACAGCGGGCGCAGACCGCGGGCGTATTCGACCTCATCATTGGACTTGCCAGCTGCCACCATCGGCCACACCTGAGCATCCTCACCGACAATGAAGTCAATAACCACCGGTCGGTCATTAATCTCGCGTGCCTTCTTAATCGCCGCCGCGACATCTTCCTTCTTGGTCACGCGGATCGCCACGCAGCCAAGCCCCTCGGAGAGCTGGACGAAGTCCGGCAGGTAGGAGTTGTCCTCCGGGCGCAGCTTGGTGTTGGAGTAGCGCTGATCGTAGAACAGCGTCTGCCACTGACGAACCATGCCCAGATTACCGTTGTTAATCAAGGCAACCTTGATGGGAAAACCTTCCATTGCACAGGTGGTCAGCTCTTGATTGGTCATCTGGAAGCAACCATCACCGTCGATGGCCCAGACTTCCTTTTCTGGAGCAGCCGCCTTGGCACCCATCGCAGCCGGGATTGAGTAGCCCATCGTGCCGGCACCACCGGAGTTAAGCCAGGTGCGCGGGTTCTCGTACTGGACGAACTGCGCTGCCCACATCTGGTGCTGGCCGACGCCAGCGGCATAGATGGCCTCTGGACCAACGATGTCGGACAGAGTCTGAATTACAAACTGCGGAGCGATTGCACCATCAGCGGGCTCTTCCCACCCGAGGGGGAACTCGTCGCGGAGACCGTCGAGAAGCTTCAGCCAGTCGGCAATCTGCGGGCGACTAAGACCGAGCTTGGTGTAGGACTCGCTAAGTGCGGCAAGGACCTCGCGGGCATCGCCGACGATGGGAACATCAACTTCGCGGAGCTTGCCAATCTCTGCCGGGTCAATGTCGGCGTGGATTACCTTCGCGTTCGGCGCGAAGGAATTCAGATCACCGGTAACACGGTCGTCGAAACGCGCGCCAATAGTGATGAGCAGGTCGGACTTCTGCAGAGCAGCGACGGCTGACACCTTGCCGTGCATGCCCGGCATACCCATGTGCAGCGGGTGCGAGTCCGGGAATGCGCCGCGAGCCATCAGCGTGGTCACGACCGGAACCCCAGTCTGCTCGGCGAACTCGACCAGCTCCTTGGAAGCATCGGCCTTAATGACGCCACCACCGATGTAGAGCACCGGACGCTTTGCCGCAGCAATCATCTCAGCGGCTTCGTCGATCTGTCGCTGGTGCGGGGTTGTCACCGGACGGTAACCCGGCAGGTTGATCTCCGGTGGCCAGGTGAAGTCGATCATCGTGTTCTGGAGGTCCTTCGGGACATCGACCAGAACCGGACCTGGACGACCAGAAGAAGCCAGGTGGAATGCCTCAGCGAGCGCGCGCGGGATGTCCTCAGCTTCGGTGACCATGAAGTTGTGCTTCGTAATCGGCATGGTCACACCGCGGATGTCAGCCTCCTGGAAAGCGTCAGTACCCAGCAGCGGGCGACCGACCTGACCAGTGATAGCGACAACCGGAACGGAGTCCATCTGAGCATCCGCGAGCGGGGTCACCAGGTTAGTAGCACCCGGGCCGGAAGTCGCGATACAGACACCAACCTTGCCGGAAACCTGCGCGTAACCAGTGGCAGCGTGGCCAGCTCCCTGCTCGTGGCGCACCAGGACGTGACGAAGCTTCTCCGAGTCATAAATCGGATCGTAGAGCGGAAGCACTGCACCACCGGGAATACCGAAGGCTACCTCGACACCAAGCTCTTCAAGGGATCGGACAATGGCTTGTGCACCAGAAATTCGCTCGGGGGCGCTGGTGCGCGCCTTAGCCGCGAATTGGGCGGGCGATGGGGTGTGCTGCTCGTGCGCGTTCACGATTTCGCTCCTGGATCATGGTGGGCAACTACTCAACACACATTCACGCAAAGAAGCTACGAATGTGGCGTTGGCTACAACCCTAACGTCCACATAGTGAGAAGTCAATCCCATCAATTGGACACGCCATCCGTATCACACCCCGAGCACCCACCCGATTCCAACGAGAACCCCGCCCCAACTTTGGGAATCACTCTACCCAGAAACTCCCCGACCACGACCCCGGGGACACCCAAGCCTGCACACCCAAGCCTGCACACCCGAGCCCTACACGCCCGAGCCCCGCAAGCCCCAAGTCCAAAGCTCGTCTTTATGCATAATTCTTTACCTTTAAACTCAGCGCATATTAAGGCGAACGACCTACGGTGGATGGCATGGAATTCTTGCAATACATGTTGTTACGGACATGGCAATGGGTGGCCAATAACGGCCTTGCCATCGCATGTCTGGCCATTCTGCTAATTCTTGTTCCCCGTATCCGACGTTTCGTTCTGGCAATTGCGGACGGAAACATCTCCTCTTCAGAGGAGCAGTCCAAGGGACGGCGCGCACTGATTGGCGCTGTGGTTTACATCGTCGAAGTCATTGCATACTTCGTCTTAATCATCGCGATTCTGTCGAAATTCGGAATCTCACTGACCGCCGCCGCTATCCCCGCGACGGTCGTTTCCGCCGCTGTTGGTTTTGGCGCACAGGGAGTCATCGCCGACTTCCTTGGCGGACTGTTCATCATTGCCGAGAAGCAGTACGGCATTGGCGACTGGGTTGAGTTCCACGCCCCTTCGGGGACCGTGCAGGGTGACGTGGTCAATATGACATTGCGCGCCACCACCATCCGAACCCTTAACGGCGAGGAAATCATCGTTCCGAACTCCGAGGCACGTATGTGTATCAACTACTCCTCACAGTGGTCCCGTGCTGTCGTTGAAGTTCCCGTACCGATGACCGCCGGTGGCTCCATTAAGGATTTGGAAGAGCGCACTGTCGCCGCCGCCAAGCGTGCAATCACACTGGACTCCGTCAAGGACGCAGTTCTCTCCGAGATCAAGCTGCAGTCCTCCACGGAACTCAACCCGCCAACGGTTATGGGCCTGCCGTGGACCGTCACTATGCGCTTGATTGTCGACTGCAAACCGGGCGACCAATGGCTCATCGAGCGCGCCATCCGCGCCGCAGTCATCGACACTTGGTGGGATGACTACGGCGAGCGCGCCCAACAGACTCCGTTTGCCCCCGCCGAAGAAATCACCGGCCACGTCCGTGATGACACGATGATCGAACAGCTTAGACAGGCCGATGCTAAGCAAGAGAAAAAACAACAGCTTGACGACGGCGACAGTGCTCCAACCGAAATTGTCGAAGCGGTAGCGAACACTACTGTCCAGCCGGATACCGCAGAAACCAAGCTGATGGAAACTCAGACCGTCGACAAGCAAGTCGGGAACGAGCGATCCGACCTGCCACATGCAGGTGCCAACCTCGATGATGCCCGACGCGAGCAGGAAGACAGCGGAAGCAACAATGTCATCCGCAAACTGGCTAGCCACCCTGACTGGAAGACACTCACGACGCGCCAGAAGGTTCGTCGAATCCTCTCCGCAGGTGGACGCGCTCGCGTTTCGACGATTGTGCTCTTGGTAGCCTTACTGATCCTCTTCATTTTGAACCTGATGACAGTCGAAACTGAGGACGGCCCATCTGGATGGTTGGCACCGAGCAGGTGGAGCGATCGGGTAACGACACAGGAAGAGGACCCGGAAGAGTCGTCAGCTCCGCAGTCATCGAACCAGCCGACTAGCACTACACAGAGTGTGCAGCCCACCGAGACTTCGCAGCAGACTCAGACGCCACAGAATCAGCCGTCCGAGACTTCACAGCAGCCTCAGAGCACGCAGAACCGCGCACCTTCGACCGCCACCTCCACCGAGCCGGACTCTGACCAGAGCAACACCGACAACGAGAGCTCTGGCGGATCACAGTCGACAGACTCCACTAACAACGCGGAACCGAACTCCGCTGATACGCAATAACGCGCAACCGCCCACCGTGCATTGGCGAATCCGAACTACCCGCTACAATCAAAGGCCATGACTGACTCGACTCCACAGCCAAAAATTGCGACGCAGCGATTTCGCCCACAGAAGACGCATCTGTTCATCGTTGCGTTCATGCTCGTGCTGTGTGTAATTGCCACCGGTTTTGCCCCGTGGCTGGCCGTTACCTTCCTGGCACCGTTGATTTATACGCTTTGGATTTTCCGAGTACGCACCACTGTGGGACCACGCGGTATCACCGCGGTGTACCTATTGGCCAAGCGCCGCTCGGTGCCCTGGAGCGAATTTGCGGGCATCTTCTTCAACAAGGGCGGTCGCGCCTTTGCAGTGACCAAGTCCGATGAGCGCATCGCCCTGCCGGCCATCTCTTTTAATTCGCTACCGGAGTTGAAGGAAGCCACCGGCGGTCTGATTCCAGATCCGATTGCTTCGGCTCGCATGGCGGAAAATGACAAGGTCGAGGTTTTCGACCGCGATGGCTACTCGGTAATGAAGAAGGTCAGTGAGGTTGAGGCCGATGCCAAGGCTAAAAGCGCTAAAGCCAAAGGTGCCAAGCCTAAAAGTGACACCACTGCCGAGTAACATATAAGCAGTCCACAAAGCCCCTAAATCTCATTATGCGGACACTAGTGACCACGAAATGAGACATTAGGGGCTTTTTGTGATTAATATGGATAATTAATTACCTTGCACCCTATCTAGGAAGGGCAGCCCCCATGATTCCCCTTCGCTCTAAAGTCACCACTGCCGGCCGTAATGCTGCAGGTGCGCGTTCCCTATGGCGCGCAACTGGCATGACCGATAGCGACTTCGGCAAGCCGATTATCGCAATTGCAAACTCTTACACTCAGTTCGTTCCGGGGCACGTGCACCTGAAGGACGTTGGCGACATCGTCGCAGAAGCTGTGACCGCAGCAGGCGGTGTCCCCCGTGAGTTCAACACCATTGCTGTCGATGACGGAATTGCGATGGGGCACGACGGCATGCTCTACTCGCTGCCGTCCCGTGAGATTATTGCTGACTCTGTGGAGTACATGGTCAACGCTCACACCGCTGACGCATTGGTCTGTATTTCCAACTGTGACAAGATCACGCCGGGCATGCTCAATGCGGCTCTGCGTCTGAATATCCCGGTGGTCTTCGTTTCCGGCGGGCCGATGGAATCGGGATCTTCGGTTGTTATCGATGGCGTCGTCAAGCCCGGCTCTGACCTCATCTCGGCTATTTCTGCATCCGCGAACGACAAGGTCGATGACAAGAATCTGCTCGACATCGAGCGCTCGGCGTGCCCGACCTGCGGATCGTGCTCGGGTATGTTCACCGCAAACTCGATGAACTGCCTGACCGAGGCCCTCGGCCTGTCCCTGCCGGGCAACGGTTCTACCTTGGCGACTCAGCAGGCCCGTCGCGATTTGTTCACCCGCGCCGGTGAACTGATTGTGGACTTGGCGAAGAGCTACTACCACGATGGTGACGAGTCCGTGCTGCCGCGCAACATCGCCAACCGCGATGCCTTTGTCAACGCAATGACGCTCGACGTTGCCATGGGCGGTTCCACCAACACCGTGCTGCACATTCTCGCTGCCGCACAGGAGGGCGAGATCGACTTCAATCTCTCTGACATCGACGCCATTTCCCGCCGCGTGCCTTGTCTGTCCAAGGTGGCACCGAACTCGGACTACTACATGGAGGACGTCCACCGCGCCGGCGGTATTCCAGCCATCCTCGGCGAACTGCGCCGCGCGGGCCTGCTGCAAATGAATGTCCGCTCCGTTCACTCCCCATCTCTGGAGGAACACCTGGACAACTGGGATATCCGCGGCGGCAAGGCCACTGACGAGGCGATTGAGCTGTTCCACGCAGCCCCTGGCGGTGTCCGCACCACCGAGCCGTTCTCCACGTCCAACCGCTGGGAGAGCCTAGATACGGACTCCGTAAATGGTTGCATTCGCGACTTCGACCACGCCTACACGAAGGAAGGCGGTCTGTGTGTCCTGCGCGGCAACATCGCCGAAGACGGTGCTGTCCTGAAGACCGCGGGTATCGGCGAGGATCAGTTCCACTTCGAAGGCACCGCTCGTGTCGTAGAGAGCCAGGAAGAGGCTGTCTCGGTCATCTTGAACCGCACCTTGCAGCCGGGCGAAGTTCTCTTTGTCATCTACGAGGGTCCTTCCGGTGGCCCGGGCATGCAGGAGATGCTGCACCCGACCGCATTCATCAAGGGCGCTGGCCTGGGTAAGGTCTGTGCACTGGTCACCGATGGTCGCTTCTCCGGCGGTTCCTCCGGACTGTCTATCGGCCACGTTTCCCCGGAGGCCGCTGCCGGCGGTGCAATCGGTCTCGTCCGCAACGGCGACCCGGTGTACATCGATGTCGCTGAACGACGCCTCGAAATTCAGGTGTCCGACGAGGAGCTGGCCGCTCGCCGCGATGAGGAGCTCAAGCGCGACAAGCCGTTTACTCCGCACAAGCCGCGTCCGCGCAAGGTGTCCAAGGCGCTGCGCGCATACGCCAAGATGGCGTCCAGTGCGGATAAGGGCGCGGTCCGCATTGTCGACTAGCTAGATCAAACCCGCTTAAAGGCCTGTGCTTACCGCACGGGCCTTTGGCGTTTCTAGGGTAGCTTTGCGCCCAGTCTTCCGCGTGGGCTTCACCAAATCCCGGCACTCGACGTCGGCAATCCCCTCAGCGACGTCCTCGGTGTGTGCATTTTTGCCACCCTCGGTAATGGCCGCCATTACATATCCGGGGCCAAAAACAACGGAAGAGTGCCACGAACGCCGGTTGGACCAGCCCATCTTCGCGCCTTCAGAACCGGGCAGGCCGGCAAGACCAAAATTCTGTCGATAGCCATCGGCAGCAATCGGCGACCAGTGTCGCATCGCCTCAAGCACCTCAGAATTAGGATGCTTCAGACGGAGCTGGGAAATAAAAGACACCACATCTTCCGCGGTGGTCCTCGATACTCCCCACTTTTCTCCGCCGGAGGTGTTGAACAGGCCGTACTCGGTCGCAACGGAATCGACCGATTCCGGGTACTTCCGGTAGAAGTCGGCTGCCAAATCGTCGTCGGAACGCGAAATCATCTTTTCGACGCGCTCGGCATCGTCGGCAGTGCCGTGTTCGAGCACATACTGACCGATATACAACTTAATCAGGGATAGCGCCGGCAGCGGGCGTTGCGATGCCTGGCTGCTGTACCCCACGCCCACCGGTTCGTAGCTCACCGCCATTTGCGTGCGTGGGTCAACCTCAATCAACCCTTCGGCGTTGAGGTCCATGCGTGGCAGACTCACCTGATGTGTCGGCCAGACGCTTGCCGACGAGACGGAGGCTGCAACCTCACTGTGCTCGTCGGCAGCAGCTGTCGACGGTGAGTGGATCGACGTTGTCGCGCCTATCGAAGACATGAAAAAGACCACCGCGAGGGTGGTCTTTAGTGCGTGTCTCGACTTTGGCATAGGGGGCATTGTACCCCGCCCCTAACCGAGAACCTAGTTTAGGCCGCTCGACTGTTTGTGTAGCTGCGAACTGCCTTAGCCAACAAACGGCAGCGTGCTGGTCGTCAGCCACCACAGGCCAATTGCTGCAGCGATGGACAGAATTCCGAAGATCCAAGACGATGCCAGTGGGCGACGAGCCCAGCCGCGTCCGAAGTCGATACCGATGCGGCCCGGACCGGTGAACTGCAAGCCAAGTGCCATGGCGGTCATCAACAGTTGTAGCTGAAGGTTGCTGGAATCCTGGCCGACGATATTCACGCCATTGGCAGAGGTAGCCACATCAAACATGCTGAGGTAGGCGGACAATGCCAGCGCCAATGCTGCGGCCAGCGGTGTCGCAAGCCCTAAGATGAGCAGGGCACCCGCGATGAGCTGAACCGTTGGGATGGCAGTGGCCATCACAGGGCCGAGGGCGAAGTTGTTCTGGCTAAACTGTGTCTCCAGCGCAGTGGTGCCACCGGAGTTACCCCAGCCGAGCAGCGTTGTCAGGCCATGGACCAACAACAGCGCACCCAATCCAAGACGCAGCAGCAGAAGGCCGAAATCGGTGGTGCCGCGACGGTGCTCCGGTTCGTTGTCGTCGTAAAAGTCCGTGTCTTCATCGTCGTCAGCAGCGGCGGTAGTCGTAGCAGCAGTTGCCCCGGCGGCCCCTACGCCTGCTCCTGCAACACCAGCGGCACCAGCGGTATCGCGAGAGGCAGCCGGTTCAGCGAAATCCGATTCATCGAAATACTGAGTCTCAGCTGCGGAATTGCGTGCAGAGCCATAGGTTGACTCCGCCTCATCGTCGAATGCTGACTGTGCTTCCGACTTATTTGCGGCAGTTCCCGCTGCGGACGCTGCTGCTGCTTCAGAAGCCGAGAAGGCTTGCGTCGGCTGACTGAAATCCTCATCTGAATCAACGCGCTCGCTACGGGCCGGCTGCTCAAAGATTTCGGTCGCCTCCGACTCCGGGGCTACCTCCGACTCTTTATCGGCCGCGGGTGCCAATTCAGTTTCGGCCTGTTCATCCCGCGGCGAAGGCTTACCGGCAGGGCTAATCACCTGAGGTGCCGTGCGGCCTGCAGCGGCGTAGGCGTCGTAGCGCTTCTTCGGGGCTTCCTGAACTTCAGGCTCCGGCTCGGGGCTCGGCTCAGTCACTGTTTCTGTTTCAGACTCGGTTTCCACCTCGGCTTCAGCACCGCTATCGGTCTCGGCTTCCGGCGGCAGGTTTTCTTGGTCTACCTCCGCCTCCGACTCCTCCTCTACGCGCTTTTCCGGCACACCCGGAAAAATCTGCGTTGCGGTGTTGTCGCTGTCGTCACGGTTTGTTTCTTCGTTCATTGGCTCAGCGAGCTTGCGGTAGGTCGGGACGTCGAGATCGTCATCGAATCCGTCCTCCACATTCTCGAGGGCGCGGTCGTTCGGGTACTTCTCTGAGTCGCTCACATCGTCCACATTAAAACTACTGCCTCACTTTTGGTCGCAGGCGTGGCCGGGAAACGAGGCTGTATTGTGTATGCCTATGGGATTCCACCTCGTCCACACCAGCAGTGCACAGGCTCGCGCTCGCGGGCGGCGTCGTCGTGCTGCGCTCGCCGCTGGTGTCGTCGGGATGGTCTCTCTTTCCGGCTGCATGAGTGCCTCGAGCGCGCTTGAGTCACCGTTTACTGAAGACAAGTCGGAACCGACAGGCATTGCCATGCCGAAGTTTTCCTCCCCTGATTTGCCCTCTACCCCGGTCCCAACCACGGAAAGCAAAGCCAAAGACAAAGGTCCCTGCGACCTCGACGATGTCACTCTCGCGGCCTGCCTACCGCTTACCACCGCGCTAGCCTCAACCGGCCCTGGGGAGGCTCTCGTCGCCACCGACGACGGTGCACTCACCGTTGTCGCACCGGGTAAGACACCGCGTGAGGTCGCACGGCTCGGCGCCCCTGCAAAACAACTGCTGCCCAGTCCCTCGGTTGAAGAGGACCGTCAGGTCTTTGTTTTGCGTAACGACGACACCATTGCGCGCGTCACCCTCGTGGAGGGCAGCACCGCTGATGTGCGCGAACTTCCGGACCTCAGCGAGCCCGGCATTCTCGGAATCTATTTTGACCGAACTTCGGACACCCTGTCCCCGCGCAAATTGCTCGTGGGAGATCCAGGCATTGAGTTTCAGCAGTTCTGCCATGGTCCGGACGGAATGCCGCCGTTGGCAACCGCCATTCTCGACGGCACCCCACAGCTGGTTCAGCTCACCGGCCCTGTGATTAATCCCCTCGGCGGTGTGGACCTGAACGATTCCATCGGTGGATGCGCAGTGATGGGTGACCGCGTGGTCATTGCCATCCCAGACGCGCAGAAGGTCATCTCCATGCCGGTGGGTCCGAAGTCAAGTGGGCCCGACGCGGCGTGGGAGGTCAAGGGTTCCCCTGAAGTGCTTGTCGACGGCGACTTCGGCCACATCTCGTATGTAGCGGCTGTCGCAGCAAATCAGGGTATTGAAGTTTGGGGTGCCACGACCAACAAAACCGCCGGGGCACAACCGTCGGAGTCCGACGAGCGCGTCGTCAGACTGCCGAGCGATGGTGCCGCCGGCGGTTCCCCGGATTAGCTTTCAGGGAGGCTAGCTCAGCTTCTTCGCAATCAGCTGGTTGACCTGAGCCGGGTCTGCCTTGCCGCGGGTGGCCTTCATGACCTGCCCCACGATGGCACCGACGACCTTCTTGTTGCCAGCTCGGTACTTCTCGACGATGTCCGGGTTAGCAGCCAGTGCATCGTCGACGGCCTTCTCAATAGCACCGTCGTCGCGAACGACCTCCAGGCCACGGGCAGCAACGACCTCATCAACATCGCCCTCGCCTGCGAGCACGCCGTCAACGGCCTTACGGGCCAGCTTGTTGGTCAGCTTGCCCTCTTCAATCAGTGCAATCACACGTGCAACCTGTGCCGGGGTAATCGCGAGCTCAGCCAGCTCCACGCCTGCCTCGTTGGCCTTCTGCGCCAGGTAAGCGACCCACCAGGAACGAGCCTCAGCCGGGCCGGCACCAGCCTCAACGGTGTCGACAATCAGGTCGAGAGCGCCGGCGTTAACCAGGTCGCGCATTTCCTCGTCCTTCAGACCCCACTCTTCCTGAATACGGGCACGACGCACCCACGGCAGCTCCGGCAGAGTTGCGCGGATTTCCTCCACCCACTCACGCGGCGCAATCACAGGTGGCAGATCCGGGTCGTTGAAGTAGCGGTAATCCGACTGCGATTCCTTCGGGCGGCCCTTGGAGGTCGTGCCGTCGGTCTCCTGGTAGTGGCGGGTTTCCTGAACGATCTCCTCGCCATTAGTAATCGCAGCAGCCTGGCGCTGCATCTCGTAGCGAACAGCCTGTTCAACCGACTTCAGGGAGTTGATGTTCTTAGTCTCGGTACGAGTGCCGAACTCCTCCTGGCCGATTGGGCGCAGGGAAACGTTGGAGTCCACACGCATCGAGCCCTGGTCCATGCGGGCATCGGAGACACCGAGGGACTTCACCAGGTCACGCAGCGCAGAAACGTACGCACGAGCAACCTCTGGGGCACGCTCCCCTGCACCGAGAATTGGCTTAGTAACGATCTCAATCAGCGGAATACCTGCGCGGTTGCAGTCCACCAGCGAACGCGTGGCGCCGTGAATACGACCATCGGCACCGCCCAAGTGCGTCAGCTTGCCGGTGTCTTCTTCCATGTGAGCGCGCTCGATTTCGACACGGAACTCCGTGCCGTCGTCAAGCTGAACGTCAAGATATCCGTCGTAGGCGATTGGTTCGTCGTACTGCGAAATCTGGTAGTTCTTCGGCTGGTCCGGGTAGAAGTAGTTCTTGCGCGCGAAGCGGGAGGACTCAGCAATCTCGCAGTTCAGCGCCAGGCCAATCTTGATGGCCCACTCAACGCCCTGACGGTTAACCACAGGCAGCGCGCCAGGTAGGCCGAGGCTGCAGGGATCGACGTTGCTATTCGGCTCGGCACCAAAGTGCGCCGAGGAGGAGGAGAACATCTTGGTATTCGTCGAGAGCTCGACGTGAACCTCCATGCCCATTACCGGGTCAAAACGTTCGAGGACCTCATCAAAGTCCATCAAGTCATCAGCGTATGCAGCGGTCATGTTTGTAGAGTCTACTAGCGATGGCCCCGCAGGCGTGCCCTAGGGTATAAGTCGTGCCCGGAGTTAACGAACACCCACCGATTCCACCGACGTCAGCACGCGATACGCCAACGTTCCGCGACGCCGCTGACCGCCACCGCGCAGGCGCTACTTTCGACAACGACCTGCAGGAAAGCGCCGACGGAGCCACGGGCTACCACCGCGTGCGCCCCGGATATCCTCCAACCGTCATCGAAGCGCTTACCCGTCTCGCACCGCACCCACAGGTAGTCGCCGATATCGGCGCCGGCACTGGGAAGCTCACCGCCTCGCTTGCCGACGTCTACCGCGATGCCACCCTGCTGGCACTCGATCCCTCCACCGCGATGCGGCAAGCACTGATGCACAATGTGCCAGCGGCGGAATGCCTGGAAGGCACTGCGGAGCGCACGGGACTGGAGTCCAACAGCGTCGATGTAGCAACATGTGCGCAGACATGGCACTGGGTGGACCCGACAGCTGCAAGTAAAGAACTCACTCGGGTGCTACGCGCGGATAGCGTGGCTATGTTGGTGTGGAACACCTTGGATGTTTCCGTACCGTGGGTGCATCGGCTCAGCCGCATAATGCACGCCGGCGACGTGTTGCGTCCCGGCTTCTACCCCGAGGTTGGCCCGGAGCTGGAGCTAGTCGATGAGGTGCGTCTGGCCTGGGAGCAGACACTGACCATCGAGGACATCGTGCTGCTGGCACGAACCCGTTCCTATTGGCTTCGTTCCAAGCCCGCCACTCGCGCCAAGGTGGAGGCGAACTTGCATTGGTATCTCCACGAACACTTGGGGCACACATACGAAGAAGGCATCGCCCTTCCCTACCGGTGCGATGCCTTCTATTTTCGAGCTGCCTAAATTTTCGAGCTGCCTAGTCGCGCTAGTTACTTTTCTTTCTTCGGCTTAGGGTGAGCCACGCGCTTGAATGCATTCTTAGTCTGTCCGGCAAGCTTCTTCGGCGCAGTGGCTGTGGCCTCGCCTGGGAAGGAGTCCCTCGCGGTCTCGCGAGGATTGTCATCATCGGAGGCTTCCTCGATTTCGGAAAGTTTCTCCAGGCGCTCATTATCCTTTTCTACGATGCGCTCGGCGTCATCCTCGGTGAATTCAACATTATCGTCGCTGACCAGTTCCTCGACGATGTCGTCGCGGACGCTCTCCTGAAGATCGACGTTGGAAATGTTGGAGTTGGCCAAAGCGCGGTCGAGCTTCTTCTGATCGGCGGTGGTGAACTTCTTGTTCGGGTGCATCTTCCGGCGTGCGAGCTTACGGATACGGCCGCGACGCTTCGACTCCTCCATCAGCTTGTTACGTCCAGCCAGGTACGCACCACACAGAATCACGATAAGAGCGATACCGACGTAGCCAAGGGCCGGGTAGATGGAGCCAACCAGGGCCTTGAACCCAAAGAAACTTAGGCCAAAACCAATCAGCACCGTCACGATGAATACCAGGCGGAAACGCTGCGGGGTATTGCGTGTTAGGCGGCGGCCCAGCGCGTAGAACATGCCAATGGCCGTGTTGAAAATCATGGCGTAGATGATGATTGCCATCACGGTACCCAGGACCGGGTGGATGTCATTGACGATTGCCAGGGTCGGCATATCTTCGTGGCCAACATCCTTGACCTTGAAGAAGAGGGCAAAGGTCACCAGCGTCAGCAGACCTGCATAGATGCTCCCGCCCATGAGACCACCGATGCCAGCTTCACGCGGGTTCAGGTAGCTACCGCCGATGACAATCGACATCGATACGGCCACCATCACACAGAAACCGACATAGTTCAGGGCAGAAATAGACCAGTGTGGCAGCGATGTCGACAGTTCATTGGTGTACTGCGCGGCCTCCGACATCGACGTGTCGGTGGTGAACAAAGTGTAGATACCGGCTCCAAGCAGGAACACGATAATGAATGGAGTGATCATGCCAATCACGCGGCTGACCTTGTCGGCATCCAGCATGCCTACACCCAAAGTCAGGGCAACCATGATGACGGCGCCAATCCACACCTCAAGTCCGAACTGCTGGTTCAAGTTCGCACCGGCACCGGCGAACATGACGAAGCCGGTACAGAACAGCGTGATCATCACGGCGATATCCAAAATCTTCGAAACCCAACTGCGGGTGATTACGTCGAAGACCTCGGAGTGCTCATCAGCCTGCAAGTAGCTGGCAATTGACAGCACTGCCAGGCCACTGGCAATCATCACGACGGAGGCAAGTACCACGCCCCACAAGCCGTTAGTGCCAAATGCCACGAAGTACTGCATCATTTCCTGGCCGGATGCGAATCCGGCACCGACAGTTAGGCCGACAAAGGCCATCGCGATTGTTGTGGCTCTTTTCCACATAACGAGAAAATCCTAAATATAAGTCTATTTTTCAAAAACCGGAACCTTACAAAGCATACTGCCCGAGCTGGTGATTGATACACCAGCTCGGGCAGTATGCCTATTTTGTTACGAAGATGTGCCTAAATGTTTAGCAACGCGTGCTTAACCGACGCGTTTAACCAAACAGCGCAGCAGCTGCGCGGTAACGGCCATCCGGCACAACCTTCAACTCAGCAACCGCATCGTCGATGTCGATACGCTCGATGTTCTCACCGTGCAGAGCGACGATCTTGCCGAAGTCCCCCTCGTGTACTGCTCGGGTGGCGTGGACACCGTAGCGGGTAGCAAGCACGCGGTCGTACGCAGTCGGCGTACCGCCACGCTGAATGTGACCCAGCACCGTGGTGCGAACGTCGTACCCGGTGCGCTTCTTAATCTCCGCACCAATAACCTGACCAATGCCGTTGAAGGTTTGGTGGCCGAACTGGTCGACACCGCCCTCTTCGTACTCCATGGTGCCCGGCTTCGGGGTGGCGCCCTCAGCGACGACGATAATGCCGTACTTCTCACCCATCTGGAAACGGCGCTCCATCGACTTCACAATCTCGTTGATGTCGAATGGCTTTTCCGGAATGACAATGTGGTGAGCACCGCCGGCCATACCCGCATGCAAAGCGATCCAGCCCACGTGTCGACCCATGACCTCAACAATCATGACGCGCTGGTGGGATTCCGCAGTGGTGTGCAGACGGTCAACCGCGTCGGTGGCAACAGCCACAGCCGTGTCGAAACCGAAGGTGTAGTCCGTACCGTTGACGTCATTATCAATAGTCTTCGGAACACCGACGACCGGCACCCCATTGTCCGAAAGCCACTTGCCGGCCTTCAGCGTACCTTCGCCACCGATTGGGATCAGGGCATCGATGCCCGCATCAGAGAGATTTTCCTTGATGCGGTCGAGGTTAGACATGAGAATGTCCGGATGCACGCGGCCGGTGCCCAGCATCGTGCCGCCACGCAGCAGCATACGGTCAATCCGCTCATCGTCGTAAAGCTGGACCCTACGGTCTTCCATAAGACCAATCCAACCGTCCTCAAAACCGACGACGGTTGAGCCGTACTCGCTCGAGCTGGTACGGACAATTGCACGGATAACGGCATTCAGACCGGGACAATCTCCACCGGAGGTAAGGGTCGCAATTCGCATGATGCCCACCTTAGTCGCGTTAGTCAGTTCGTGCTTGACGGCCTTGGTCGAAACTACTTCTGCAGGTACTCCTGCCCTGGTAGCTCAGACGGTAGCTCCATCTTCGTCGTCACCTCCGACGCCGGCACAAGACCATATTCCTCGAGCGCCTTGCGCACGTACTCTGCGGCATCGACGTTCAGCGGAGACTCCGTCCACAATGCAATCGGCAGGTTAATAAAGCGGTTCTCCTTGACCGCCTCGAGATCCTTCGTTGCCGGATTCGTGCGCAAAACCTTGATTTTCTCTTCGAAGGTCTGACCTGGGTAGTCCACAAGCGCGATGAAGTCAGGATTCATCTCCGCGACATGCTCCCAGGAGGTCGTAGTCCAAGTGTCCTTAATCGACTCGGTCGCATTGATTGCACCGGCCTTTTCCAGGATGCCCTGCGGTGCGCCAAAGGAACCCGAGGTAATTG
Source organism: Corynebacterium sp. HMSC064E07 (assembly GCF_001815745.1). Lineage (NCBI taxonomy): Bacteria > Bacillati > Actinomycetota > Actinomycetes > Mycobacteriales > Corynebacteriaceae > Corynebacterium > Corynebacterium sp. HMSC064E07. Next base: position 39,495 of record NZ_KV821813.1, read on the forward strand.
GTGCTTCACCGACAGAATCAAAGAGGAAGCCCACTGGCTTCTTATCTCCCTTTGGCGCGGCATCCAGGGCTTGCAGTCGGTTATCAATATCTGCAATAACCTTGTCGCCCTCACCGTCGTGTCCGGTCAAGGTAGCGATATTCTTCAAATCAATTTTGACAGCTTCCCACGGATCCACCAGACCACGAGTATGCCCCGGGTCGCCACTGCCTTCCTTGCCCGCCGAGGCTGCGTCACCAGTACGGCAAGATTCCGTCAGGGTGTAGGCACCGATACCGTGCTCGGAAAGCGATTCCGGGGTAATGCCCTTGTCTTCACTAAAGCCATAGCCCCAGCCCGCCAGCATCACATCCGGTTCGGCCGCAATGACCTGCTCCAGATTCGGGTATTCCTTCGCAACTTCTGGCTTCTGCGCAATTGCATCGCCATAAGCTGCGGTCAACACCGGCAGATGCGAGGCCATAGAGCTCACCGCTGTGATCTCATCCGCAGCACCGACAGCCAGCGCCAGCGAAGCAATATTGCCGTCATTAATCAGCAGCTTTTTAGCTACACCCGGGTAGCTGACTTCTTCACCGCAGTTGGTGAGGGTAAGGCCTGACGACGAGGCCTGCGTTCCCTCATCAGAGCCACAGGCGGCGGCTCCGAATGCCAGAGCAGCCACAGCGATACCAGCTGCTGAGGCACGAAGGGGACGTCGGAAAGCATGTGCGTTATTCAAGGGAGTACTCCTAGTTGATGGTGGCAGCATCCAGCTCGCTATCGATTGCGAGGTGGCGGCGGCCAGCGGGGGAATTGAGCTGACAGGATTCAACCTGAAAGATTTGGGCGACAAAGTCGCGGGTAAGCACTTCTGCGGGAATGCCGTCGGCCGCGATACCGCCGTCCGCGACCACGATGACGCGGTCGAAGTGGTTCATCACCAGGTCCAAGTCGTGGATCGCGGCAATGACACACGCTCCGCTGGAGCGGGCCAGACGGAGGACGGATTGTTGATGGCGCACGTCGAGGTGGTTAGTGGGCTCGTCGAGAAGCATGATTGGCGAGTCCTGGGCGATGGCACGCGCCAGACACACGCGACGACGTTGCCCACCCGAGAGTTGCCCACACAGGCGTTGCGCAACCGCTTCCAACCCCACGAGCTCCAGCGCACGGTCGACGTGGGAATTGTCCTCGGCGGTGTTGCCACCAAAAAGGCGCTGGTAGGGCAAGCGCCCCAGGGAGACAAAGTCGCGCACGCGCATTTCGGCGGGTGGAACCTCGTTTTGCGCGACGAAAGCCAGATCGCGGGCGCGGTGCTTCGAGCTGATTGAGCTCATCGATTTGCCGTTAATCTCGACCTCGCCCGTGGCCGGTTTCGTGATTCCACCGAGCGCACGCAGCAACGTGGATTTACCCGCGCCGTTAACACCAATGATGGCGGTCATGGGTTCTGCACCGAAGTTGAGGTTGACTCCGCTGACAATGGTGCGCCCAGCGATATCACAGCGCATATCTTTAGCGGCGAGTACAGATTTTGGTAGAGCGCTCATTTACTCAGCACCTCCGTAGCTGTAGTGCGAGCGGCTCATGAGGTAGAGGAAAAGTGGTGCGCCAACCAATCCCGTGACTACTCCCAGCGGCATTTCCTGGCTTCCGCCCACTACGCGCGCGATGATGTCCACCCAGATGAGAAACAGTCCACCCATGAGGGCAGCAACCGGTAGGACAACGCGGTGCGTGGCCCCTACCAAGATGCGGGTCAAGTGTGGAATCACCAGGCCGACAAACCCGATGCCGCCAGAGACCGCAACGAGCGTGCCAACGAGGACAGCCTGGAGCACAAATACCTGTGTGCGTAGCCGAGAAACATCAATACCTACGGCCGCTGCGGTGCTCTCACCAGTTGCCAGCGCATCCAGATGACGGGCTTTGACCAGGAAAAACAACAGTACTGCGATGAGGACAATGAGCGGGAAGAGCGTCTTCAGCCATGTCGCACCGGCAACAGAGCCCAGCATCCAAAACATCACGGACTGCGCGGCCCTCGGGTCTGGCCCAGCGAAGACCATGAAGCTACTCAGCGCGGAAAACGCAGCGGAGAGCACAACGCCGGAGAGCACCAAACGCAGCGGAGTCAGCCCACCGCCTGCAGTGGCGAAAGCACCGACCGCGAGGGTGGCCATTACTGCACCGAGGAGTGCACCGAATGTCAGCGGCGCGATGGGGCTACCGGAGAAAGCACCAAAGATAATCACCGCGGTCGCACCGGCACCGGCGCCGGCGGAAATACCTAGCAGATATGGGTCTGCCAACGGGTTACGGACCAATGTCTGCATAGCCACACCGGAGACAGCTAGCCCCGCCCCTACAATCGCTGCGAGAATACCCCGGGGAGCGCGGAGATTCCAGACGATGGTGTCCGAACTGGCGGGCACAGATTCATCGAGCTCAATGCCGAAGATGTGATGCGAAATGACCTGTGTCGTGGTGGACCAGGTGATATCCGCCGAGCCGAAGACCACCGCAGCGACCAGACTGACGGCAATGGCTATGACAATGACCAGCCCATAGATCCAAGGCATAAACCGCGGTGGGTTTTTAAATCTAACTCTCTCCATGTTTGCGTTCCTGCGTATGTATGAAACTCTCCCCGACACGACAACAACCGCCGCTCTCCCACTTCAGTGAGAAAACGACGGTTGCAGAAAACCGACTAAGGCTTATTGAGCGTCTTTATGCAATCGAGCCGCGAACCTTTTCGTAGGCAGCGCCGACCTTGTACAGACGATCGTCACCGTGGCGCGGAGCCATAATCTGCAGGCCTACCGGCAGGCCGGTGTCTTCAGCCAGGCCCGACGGCACGGACATGCCACACATGCCGGCCAGGTTGAGCGGCAGAGTACACAGGTCGAACATGTACATGCTCAGCGGGTCGTCAACCTTCTCGCCCAACTTAAACGCAGTGGTCGGAGTGGTCGGCGAGATCAGGACATCTACCTGTTCGAAGGCCCGCTCGAAGTCCTGCTGAATCAGGGTACGGACGCGCTGTGCCTGGATGTAGTAGGCATCGTAGTAACCGACCGATAGCGCGTAGGTACCAATGATGATGCGTCGCTTAACCTCATCGCCGAAACCAGCGGCACGGGTCATAGCCATGACCTCATCGGCCGAGTGCGAACCGTCATCACCAACACGCTGGCCGTAACGCATGCCGTCGAAACGAGCCAGGTTGGAGCTGACCTCACACGGCAGAATCAGGTAGTACGCGCTCAGTGCGTGGTCGAAGTTCGGGCAATCGACCTCGACCACCTCTGCGCCAGCTTCCTTAAGCTTGTCGACGGCCTCGTGGAAGCTGTCCAGTACGCCGGCCTGGTAACCCTCGGTGCGGTCGAACTGCTTGACGATGCCGACCTTAACCCCCGTGAGGTCACCGGTAGCACCTTCCTTGGCAGCAGCAACCACATCGGCAATCGGCTGCTCCGTGGAAGTCGAGTCATTCTCGTCGTGACCAGCAATGATTTCGTGCAGCAGCGCGGTGTCCAGAACGGTTCGCGCGGTCGGCCCACCCTGATCCAACGAGGAGGCGCAAGCGACCAGGCCGTAGCGGGATACCGTGCCATAGGTCGGCTTCACGCCGACCGTTGCGGTCAGAGCTGCTGGCTGACGAATCGAGCCACCGGTGTCAGTACCGATAGCCAGCGGAGCCATACCGGAGGCCAGCGCCGCGGAAGAGCCACCACCGGAACCGCCTGCGGTGCGCTCAACATCCCACGGGTTGTGAGTCGGGCCGTAAGCGGAGTTTTCAGTCGACGAGCCCATGGCGAACTCATCCATGTTGGTCTTACCCAGAATTGGGATGCCAGCTGCACGCAGCTTGGCAGTAACCGTTGCGTCGTAAGGGCTCATGTAGCCCTCGAGCATCTTGGAAGCGCAGGTGGTCGGCGCATCGGTGGTAGTGAAGACATCCTTCAGCGCCAGCGGAACACCGGCCAGCGCGGAGGCCGGCTCCTCGCCAGCATCCAGCGACTCATCGACCTTGCGAGCTGCAGCCAGGGCCTCTTCGGCACCGACGTGCAGGAATGCGTGAATGTCCTCATCAATTGCCGCGATACGGTCGAGGAACGCCTGGGTGACCTCTACCGAGGTCAGCTCACGAGCGTGAATCTTCTGTGCGAGCTCAAAAGCGCTCAGCCCCAGAATCGGGTCCTCAGCAACAGCGGCATGCAGGTTCGGGTTAGCTGCAATCATTTCTTCCACGTACTCCTACTCGCCGAGAATCTGGGGAACTTCGAAGCGCTGGCGGTCCTGCGACGGCGCCTGGTCCAGCGCCTGCTCCGCAGTCAGCGTCGGCTTGACGACGTCCTCGCGCATCACACCGGACAGCGAAGAGGGGTGACTCATCGGTTCCACATCATCCGCAGCCACCTTTTGAACGGCCTGGACGTGGTTAATAATGCCGTCGATCTGACCGGCGAACTCGTCGAGTTCCGCGTCAGTCAGAGCCAGACGGGACAATCGCGCTAGGTGTGCGACCTCATCGCGTGAGATAGCTGGCACGCTAGTACCCCTTTCATTTCTTCGTACGAAGCTAGTGCACAGAAGTTTAGTTGAAACTGATTTTGAACCGCGCGAGCGGGCTGTACTTGCCAACAGTAGTCGTTGTCGCCAAGCAGTTGTCCGCAGGGTCTTACATTTCAAAGGTTTACCCTGTAGCCTAAATCACTACTTCTATAGTTACACCGCAAGAATCACTCTCAATTATTCGAAAGGTTGTACACACAGCCATGAGTTACCTCCTTCGCATCCAGCTTCCCGACGAACCAGGCGCACTTGGCTACGTCGCGGCTGCCCTGGGCGAAGTAGAGGGTGATATTCGCAGTGTCGATGTCGTAGATTACGGCGCTAATGGCGTTGTTGTCGACGACATCGTGGTTGACCTGCCCATGGGCCTGCTCCCAGACACACTGATTACGGCGGCTCAGTCCATTAGCGGAGTGGAAGTCGATTCAATTAGGCCTTTTTCCGGCTCGGTCGACCGCCGCGGACAGATTGCGCTGCTGGCCAAGTTCTCACAGCACACGAAGAATTTGGATCGTGCCCTCGGAGATGTCGTCGACGGCCTGCCTCAGACTATGACTGCCGGCTGGGCTATCGTCCTCGGCGAACAGAGCGATGGCCGGTGGGTACGTCGCGCTTCCTCTACCGCTGCTCCAGAGGATAACGGCCGGACTCTGCCGGAAGCCCCGATTGACTCGCCACGAAACCTGGATCCGGACGAAGAAACGTGGCTTCCGGAGGACTGGACGGTTATGGACTCCTCCATTGCCGCTACCCCAATGGGCAAGGGCCTCGTTCTCGTTATTGGCCGGCCCGGCGGGCCAGACTTCCTGCCAAGTGAGGTTGAGCACTTGGGACGTATTGGCACGATTGTCGGTGCGATTATCGACTAGCAGCGGCTAGTGGGCTGCTCCCTTCTGTGGGCTGCTCCCTTCTGCTCGAAGCTCTTACCCTATGGATCCTCCCCTATGGAGCGCAGTGATTCACGCTTAGCGGTAAAGTCTGGAAATGATACCAGTCAATAAGGAGCTTCTTTGATGTCGAACTTGAGTGACCTCGTCGGATCCCACGTGCGTGCCGAATCCGGCCGTGTCCCCCAGTCGTCCACTGAGATGGAATTCTGGTCCGGTCTGTCACGGGTTGTTGTCGATGACCTAGCGGACAACTGGCAGCGCACCACGGAGGCATACGCTGCTACCCGCCAGCAGCACTACTTCTCCGCCGAGTTCCTCATGGGTCGCGCCCTGCTGAACAACCTGCTCAATGCAGGCCTCGTGGATGAGGCCTCCGCTGCGGTGGAAAAGTACGGCAAGAATCTGACAGACGTGCTCGAGGCCGAACACGACGCCGCTCTCGGTAACGGTGGCCTGGGGCGTCTGGCCGCCTGCTTCCTGGATTCCTGTGCCACGCAGAATCTGCCGGTGACCGGTTATGGCATCCTCTACCGCTACGGTCTGTTCAAGCAGAGCTTTGAAAACGGCTTCCAGGATGAGCACCCGGATCCGTGGATGGAAGAGGGCTACCCCTTCGTTATTCGTCGCGAGGAACTGTCCAAGATTGTCACCTTTGATGACCTGGTCGTGCGCGCTGTTCCATATGACATGCCAATTACCGGCTATGGCACCGATAACGTCGGCACGCTGCGCCTGTGGCACTCGGAGCCAATGCGTGAGTTCGACTATGACGCCTTCAACTCACAGCGTTTCACCGACGCCATTGTCGAACGGGAGCGCGTCCATGACCTGTGCCGCGTGCTCTACCCGAATGACTCGACCTATGACGGCAAGGTCCTGCGCGTTCGCCAGCAGTACTTCTTCGTCTCGGCTTCGCTGCAGACGATGATTGATTCTTACATCGAGAATCACGGCGAGGACCTGCGCGATTTCCACAAGTACAACTCCATTCAGCTCAATGACACCCACCCGGTGCTCGCGATCCCAGAGCTGATGCGTCTGCTCCTGGATGAGCACGATATGAGCTGGGACGACGCCTGGAACGTCGTGTCCAACACCTTCGCCTACACCAACCACACCGTTCTGGCAGAAGCGTTGGAGACCTGGGAATACTCCATTTTTGACCGTCTCTTCGGCCGCGTTCTGGAGATCACCCGTGAGATCGACCGCCGCTTCCGCGAAGACCTCGCGGAGCGCGGCTTCGACCAGGGCAAGATTGACTACATGGCGCCGATTTCCCACGGGCGTATCCACATGGCATGGATTGCCTGCTACGCCGCGTACTCCATCAACGGTGTTGCCGCTCTGCACACGGAAATCATTAAGCGCGAAACGTTGAAGGACTGGCACGATATCTGGCCGGAGCGCTTCAACAACAAGACCAACGGAGTCACCCCGCGCCGCTGGCTCAACCAGTGCAACCCGCGCCTGTCGGCACTGCTGACTCGCCTGTCGGGTTCGGACGCCTGGGTCACCGACCTGGACAAGCTCGCTGAGCTCGAAAAGTTTGCTGACGACGAGGCCGTGTTGCGTGAGATTCTCGACATCAAGCACGAGAACAAGAAGGACTTCGCCACCTGGCTGGAACACCGCCAGGGTATTTCGGTGAACCCGGACGCCATCTTCGATACCCAGATTAAGCGTCTGCACGAGTACAAGCGCCAGCTTCTCAACGCGCTCTACATCCTCGATCTCTACTACCGCATCAAGGAAGACCCAGCGCTGGACGTGCCACCGCGCGTGTTCATCTTCGGTGCCAAGGCCGCCCCAGGCTACGTTCGCGCGAAGGCCATCATTAAGTTCATCAACGCTATCGCGGACAAGGTCAATAACGATCCGGACATGGACGGTCGCCTGCAGGTCGCTTTCGTTGAGAATTACAACGTCACCCCGGCAGAGCACATCATCCCGGCCACCGACGTCTCCGAGCAGATTTCCACTGCCGGTAAGGAGGCTTCGGGTACCTCGAACATGAAGTTCATGATGAACGGCGCACTGACGCTGGGCACCATGGACGGCGCAAACGTCGAAATCGTCGACGCCGCCGGCGAAGAGAACGCCTACATCTTCGGTGCGCTGGAAGAGGAGCTGCCGGAGCTGCGTCGCACCTACAGCCCGCGTGGCACTTACGAAACGGTGCCGGGTCTCAAGCGCGCGGTCGATTCGCTTGTCGACGGCACTTTTGCTGACGGTGGCAGCGGAATGTTCCACGACCTGCACTTCTCGCTGCTGGAGTCCAACGGGTACGAGCCAGCCGATGTCTACTACGTCCTCGGCGACTTCGCTGACTACCGCGAGACCCGCGACCGCATGGCCGAGGACTACCGCGACGAGCTGGCGTGGGCCAAGAAGTGCTTCCTGAACATCATCCGTTCGGGCCGCTTCTCCTCCGACCGCACTATCCGCGATTACGCCAATGAGGTCTGGAAGCTGGAAGAGACCAAGATTTAGGCCCGGCTGGGTCAAATCCTGGCTGGGCCAAGCCCCAGCTAGGCCTGACCAGTTTCCAGCAACCGCTTGAACCCATCCTCGTCGAGGATGGGCAAGCCCAGTTCCTCGGCCTTTGTGGCCTTGGAACCGGCGTTTTCGCCAACCACCACGTAGTCGGTCTTCTTCGACACCGACCCTGCGGCCTTACCGCCACGGGAGATAATGGCTTCCTTCGCGCTGTCGCGAGTGAAGTCCTCCAAAGAGCCGGTGACTACCACGGTCAATCCCTCTAGCACCTGATCTGGACGATCGGCGACCTCATCGGCCATACGCACACCGGCAGCTTCCCAGCGCTCGACAACCTCGCGGTGCCAGTCCACCTCGAACCAGTCAGCCACGGAATCGCCGATGATCTCGCCAATGCCATCGATGGCCGAAATCTCCTCGCGGCTCGCAGCGCGCAGCGCCTCCATCGAGCCGAACTTCTGTGCCAAGGTCCGCGCCACTGTTGGACCCACATGACGAATGGACAGGCTGACCAATACGCGCCACAGCTCTTTATCCTTAGCTGCCTCGATGTTGGCCAACAGTTTCTTACCATTGGCGTTCAGGGTTTTCCGCGAAGCCGTAGTGTAGACCTCAGTGCCGAGCAAATCTTCCTCGGTGAGGTCGAAGAGGCGGGACTCGTCGGCAAGCACGCCGCGATGAATCAAATCGGCAGCGCCCCTCTCCCCCAGGTTTTCGATATCGAACCCGGAGCGGGAGGCGAGGAATTCAATTCGACGCCGCAGCTGACCTGGACAGTAGCGGGTATTGGGGCAACGCCAATCGGCATCGCTGTCCTTTGCCGGAGCCAAACGAGTACCGCACTCGGGGCAGAGAGTCGGGTAAATGTACTTTCGCTCGCTACCATCTCGGAGATCGGCCACGGGGCCGAGTACCTCTGGAATCACGTCACCGGCCTTGCGGATGGTCACACGGTCCCCGATGAGCACACCCTTTCGGTGCACCTCGGAAGGGTTGTGTAGCGTCGCCATCTCGACAGTTGACCCGGCCACGAAGACCGGCTTCATCACGGCATATGGCGTCGCACGACCAGTTCGGCCGATGGAGACTCGAATGTCCAGCAGGTCCGTGGTGACCTCTTCTGGCGGATACTTGTAGGCAATCGCCCAGCGCGGCGCCCGCGAGGTCGCGCCCAACGCGCGCTGCTCGGAAAGGGAGTCAACCTTGACCACAAGCCCGTCCATCTCGTGGATGGCGTCGTGGCGGTGCTCGCCCCAGTACTGCATCTGCTTAACGACGTCATCCGCGGAATGAACCTGCTTTGTATACGGCGACACGTGGAAACCCCACTCGTCCAAGGCACGATATGCCTCGTGCTGGGACTGTGGACGCCAGCCCTCGATATGACCAATTCCATGGCAAATCATGGACAACCGGCGCTTGGCCACTTCTGCAACATCCTTCTGTCGCAGGGAACCGGCGGCGGCGTTACGGGGGTTGGCAAACGGCTTCTGACCCGCTTCGACGCGATCGGCGTTGATGCGTTCGAACTCTTCCAACGAGATAAAGACTTCACCACGCACCTCGAGCACGTCGGGGATGTTCTCGCCGCTGATTTCATGCGGAATATCTTCGATAGTGCGCGCATTGGCGGTGACGTTCTCCCCCACGCGGCCGTCTCCGCGGGTGGCCGCCCGGACAAGGCGGCCATTCTCATAGACCAGATCGATAGACAGGCCATCGATTTTCAGCTCGGTCAGATACGTGCTGGCCGGGGTGCGGGCCAGCCAGCCGCGCAACTCCTGCTCATCGAAAACATTGTCCAAGCTGTAAAGGCGTTCGAGGTGCTCAACAGGCTCGAACACTTCCCCGTCGGCAGGCGTGTCGACCTGCGCACCGACCTGCTGCGTGGGGCTGTCCGGCACCACCAGATCGGGCCACTGCTCCTCTAACCGCTGCAGTTGACGGAACATCTCGTCGTATTCAGCATCGGAGATAACCGGCTGCGCGGTGTAGTACAGCGCAGCGTTTTCACGAATGCGAGTTGCTAGATCTTGCCACTTCTCCCGGACGTCCGCCGGCGCTGGCTCGGAGGCGGGGGCGCTGGAAAACGAAGACAAATCGGAGGTTGACAGGTCGGAGTTCTCATCGGTCGAGGAAGTCACGTCGCTCATTCTATGTCATTGTCCGGATGCGCCGGAGGACACGGAAATTCTCTTGACCTTGTTCCTGCCCCTCAGCGAATCCGCACTCTCCGCTACAGTTGAGACATGCATAATTTCGATCCGCGACGCATGCTCGCGTTTGATCTGGAGACTACCGGCACGGATCCTCGCACCTGCAAGATTGTCACTTCCGCACTGGTCCGACTGACTGAGCAGGGCAAAGATTCCACCATCATGCTCGCTAATCCCGGTGTCGAAATTCCGCAAGCTGCGTCTGATGTGCATGGCATCACCACTGAAAAAGCTCGCGCGGAGGGACGCCCGCACGATGAAGTGCTAGCGGATACCATTGCCGGCCTTCGAGCTGCCTGGCGCGATGGTCTGACCGTAGTGGCCTATAACGCGGCCTATGATCTGACGGTACTGCGCTCGCAGGATCCCAGTTTTACCGTTGACGGCCTCGTCGTCGACCCCTTTGTGCTGGATAATTACTTCGACCCGGAACGTCGCGAAAAACGCACATTGACTGATGTCTCCCGCCATTATCAGGTGCGCCTGGACGGGGCACATGATGCCACCGAAGATGCTCTGGCGGCTGCGCGCATCGCATGGGTGATGGCGCGCCACTACCGGGAGCTAACCGAAAAATCGGGAGAAGAGCTGATGGAGCTGCAGGCCGTCGCGTACTACCAGTACAAGAAGAACCTGCAGCAGTACCTGACCGAAAAGGGTAAGGATACGTCGGACTTCACCTTTGGGTGGCCGATGGACTGAGCAGCGACCCCCTCACCCTCCCCGGCCCTCCCAATATCCAGAGTTTTGTGATTATCCAACGAAAACCGAATATCCAAAACATCGGCGGAATATCCAAGTTATCCAAGCCGATGCGGATTATCCATTGCTATGATTGATGCGTGACCACTCGCAGCGACAAGGCCATCTCCATCCCACGCAATCCTTTCCACCCCACATTCGGCCGATCCCCGGCCATCATCGGTGGGCGCGATGTCGAGCTGGACTCGTTTGAGCTGGCCCTGGCGGAAGGCCCCGGTAATCCCTGGCGAACCGCGCTAATTTCCGGTACCCGCGGAATCGGCAAGACGGTACTTCTCAACGAGTTTGAAACCGCAGCAAAGCAACTGGGATGGATTGTGCTGCGTGCTCACATCGGCTCTGAAATGATTTCTGAGCTCACCGATGTCACCATTCCGCGCGCTTTCAGTGCCATTGACAGTGCACCGACGGGCAAGGGCCGTCACCTCACCGGCCTGTCCATCGCCGGCATTGGCGGGTTTAAGACGGAAGTCAGCACTTCTCAGCCCGAGCCCGGCAGGAATCTGCTCAGCCAACTTCAGGATCTCTCGGCTCTCCTCATGCCACAGGGATCCGGCATCTTGCTCACTCTCGACGAGGTGCAAAGTGCAGAACCCGCACAGCTCAACGAAATTGCCCATGCAATCCAGGACCTAAATCGCGACGATGCGGAGATTGCCTTTGTCGCAGCCGGGCTGCCCAGCGGTATCGAAGACTTGCTCCAGCTAGAGGGCGCAACATTCTTACGCCGTGCCGAACGCGTGTCTCTGGGCCGATTGGACGTGGAGACCACCAAGGACATCATTCGCAGAACTGCAGAACTCGGCGAACGCGCGATGACCGAGGATGCCGTCGAGCTGGCCGCTGAACTCAGCCACGGCTACCCGTATCTCATACAGACCATTGGCTCAGTCGCTTGGGCGAAGGCCAGGTTGGCCCACTCGGACACCATTACCGCTCAGCATGTCTCGGATGCCGCAGCGGAATCCATCCGCCGCATCGGGCTGCAAGTTCATGCGCCCAGCCTGCGGAAAGTGTCACCTCGCCAGATTGATTTTCTCAAAGCGATGGCGCGCCTCTCCCCCAATGGAAAGCCCGTGGCCACGAGCGTCATCGCAGAGACCATGGGACGCAAACTCTCTGGCATCTCACAGCTTCGCCATGACCTGATTTACCGTGAGCTGATTGTGTCAGCGTCGACCGGATACGTGGAATTCACACTTCCCTACTTCGCCGACTACCTCAATACGCTGGTGGAATAAGGTCGCTATTCGTCGCGAGCCAAGTCACCGGCTGCCCGACGAAGAAGCTCCGTGGCATTGCGGCCTGCGCCGAGTTGCGCCTGTGCTTCTTCATTGGAGCTGGCAGCAAAGCCGCCCATCGGCGCCAGATTCAGGCTCTCAGCAATCTGTAGGCGCGAATAGCCCAGCTCATCCCAGAACAGCGCTGCTTGCTCAGCGAGTGCTCGAGCCGGTGTCGCCACCGGGACGCCCGTGTGCTCTTCTCGCTCCGTGACCGTCACTGGCACAATACCCAGCTCCAGGGACATATCGGCACCGACCACGGCAGCCGCAAAATCCAGTTGCTGCGTGGTGGTCAGTTCTTTGCGAGGTAGCCACACTCCGGCCGCACCGGAATCCGCCAAGGCCTGAACAGCCAGGCCATCGGGGCTCGACAGCGCGATGGTCACTTCGATGTCGTCGTCACGCAGCGGCCCCGTGACCTCGAGGAAGATCTCCGCGATCTCGCGGTGCCCCTGGGCGGGGAGATAGCCCGCGTTGCCCATCAGCATGGACGGAGCCTTGATCTTGCCCTGTACGACTGCGCCGAGTGCGGGTTCTGCCAGAAGTACCTCGATGTCGCTGTCGAAACGCCGACGGACATCGGCGATGTGGGAAGCCAATCCCGCGGCCAGCGACTGCGCGAAGTACTTCACGGCGCCGCGGTCAACGGCGATGAGATGGCCTGCGGCATTTTCCACCGAAGTCGCCATCGTCCATGGGCCGAGAGCGGTCAGGCGAATCTTCTGCGGGGTGCGTCCCCACGCTTCCTCGCACGCGTCGATGTCTCGGTGGAGATAATCAGTGGCCAAGGCACTCGCGCGACCACGACGGTCGGCGACTTTCCAGGAGCGCGCTCCCCTGTCCACGACGAGGTCAGCCATGAGGGCGGCCGTGCGACCGACGGCATCGGCGCCGAACCCACGGGCGGGCAACGTCGGTAGCGTGACGTGACCTTCCAGGCATTCGCCAATGACAATCTCTGCCGCCTCGTGTGGATTGCGGCCCGGCATCGGGCCAAGGCCGACAAAGGAGGTCACGACAAGTCCTCTTCACGGGCGGTCGAGACAATCGTGCCGGAGCCCAGCACGTAGTCGCCCGCAGTGTCAGTGTGGTACAAAACAGCGGCCTGACCAGGAGCGACACCACGAAGCGGATCGCTCAGGCGCAGCCGGAAGGCGCCACCGCGTCCGGTGACGTCATCGTCAGGTCCTGCCAGCACTTCAATGCGGCAGTCGATGGGGCGACCGTGCGCACGCACCTGCACCTGCAGCTTGCCGGCCTCCGAGGCAGCGAGTACCTCATCCGGGTTGGCCAGCCAGATGGCACGGTCAGCCTCGAGCACGTTGACATTCAAGTCCGCAGCCGTGCCGATTGTCACCGTGCCGGTCTCTGCGTCAATGCCGGTGACATAGCGCGGCTTGCCATCAGGCATCGGCCCCGCCAGGCCAATCCCCTTGCGCTGACCAATGGTGAAACCGTAGACACCGTCGTGCTCAGCGACAGTGTCGCCAGTTTCCTTATCCACAATGGTGCCCGGGCGACGGCCAATCTTCGCGCCCAGGAACGCCTTGGTATTGCCATCCGGGATGAAGCAGATGTCGTAAGAGTCCGGCTTGTTGGCAGTGCCTAGTCCCATCCCGCGGGCTTCTTCACGAATCTCTGGCTTCTCGGTGTTTCCTACCGGGAACATCGAGCGCTGCAGCTGCTCGCGATCCAGCACGCCCAGGACATAGGACTGGTCCTTCTTCGCATCGCGGCCGCGGCGCAACAGGCCGTCGTCGCCAAGCAAAGCGTAGTGCCCCGTGACCACAGCGTCGAAGCCGAGCGCGATGCCGCGCTCTAGTAGAGCGGCGAACTTGATGCGTTCATTGCAGCGCAGGCATGGGTTCGGCGTCTCGCCGCGCTCGTAGGAGTCGTAGAAGTCATCCATGACCTCTTCTTTGAAGCGCTCGGAGAAATCCCAGACGTAGAAAGGAATGCCCAGCTCATCGCAGACGCGGCGGGCATCGCCGGAGTCCTCTAGCGAACAGCAGCCGCGGGATCCGGCGCGAACGGACTGCGGATCTTTCGACAGCGCCAAGTGCACGCCGACGACCTCGTGACCTGCGGCCAATGCACGCGCCGCAGCCACGGACGAATCCACACCACCGCTCATTGCTGCAAGAACTCGCATTGCGTTGCAACCTTTCCCCTCTAGATTTTGTGCACGTGTCACCGTACCACCACGGGGCAAAAACTAAGCCATGCCAGCACGCCGCGCCCGCTCGACCGTTTCCGGCAGCGCCGAAATGACGGCGTCGACATCCGCCTGCGTCGAGGTGTACCCCAGCGTAAAACGAATCGACGACCGCGCTTCCGGCTCCGAAACGCCCATCGCCATCAGCACGTGCGAGGGACGATTAACGCCCGCGCTACATGCCGATCCCGTAGAACAGTCAATTCCCGCCGCATCGAACAGCATGATCAAACTATCGGCCTCCGCGCCCGGGAAGCTGGCGTAGACATGCCCCGGCAAAGCGAGCTCGCTGGTGTGGATAATCGCACCGTCGATGTGCATGATTGCCCTGATGAGCTGCTGCGTCAGACCGCGGATTCGCTCATCGTCCGCCGCCATCGTGTCCACCGCCGCGCGCAGTCCTGCCGCCATGCCCGCCGCCGACGCCACGTCCTGCGTGCCCGAACGCAGTCCGCGTTCCTGCCCGCCGCCGTTGTTATGCGGGGTAAGTTTCGCTTCACGACGAACAAGCAGCGCCCCAATCCCACGGGGACCGCCGAACTTGTGCGCGGAGATGGCCATTGTAGTGGCGCCACTTGCGTGGAAATCAATGGGCAGATGTCCGGCTGCCTGCACAGCATCGATATGGAAAGGCACGCGAGCATCCTTCGCCCGCTTGGCAATCTCCTCCACCGGCTGGATGGTGCCGGTCTCATTGTTCGCCCACATGCACGTCACCAGCGCGGTGTTCTGCCGACTCATCTCCGGGAACTGCACCATGTCAACGCGACCATCAGCACCTACAGGAGCCTCAACAATCTTGGCCCAGTGTTCCTTTTCCAGATGGTGGCATGTCTTCAACACTGCATCGTGCTCGATTGGTGGAACCACAATGTCCGAGCCAGAGGCCTTGAAGTACAGGCCTGAAATCGCTAGATTGTCGGCCTCAGTTCCACCGGAAGTAAAAACTACCTCGATGGGATCGGCACTGAGCAGCTCTGCAATTTCTTCTCGGGACTCTTCCAGAACCTTTTTCGCAATGCGTGCGGTGGCGTACTGCCCCGAGGGGTTGGCCAGACCTAGGTTCTCGACCATTGCCGTGCGCGCTTCTGGGCGCAATGGTGTAGTCGCGGCATGATCCACAAAGTAACGGGTCTTCGCAGCAGACTTCATTTCACTCTTCTCGTCCGGAGCGGCAACGATGTGGTCATTAAGCATGCAGGCAGTATAACGCTGCGTGCGCCTTATGCTCACTATCCGCCATAGTTAAACCTCACTGTCTGCACGAACAGATGAGTAGGACCAAAAAATGCTCGGGGCGGGAACAGACAGGAAATCTGTGCCCACCCCGAGCGGGTAGTTGCTAGCCGAGTTGACTCTCGGCCAGCAGCCTTACGCAACTAGCAGCCTTAAGGCAAGTGCGTATTACTTCAGGTTCTCGATAGCCTGCGGGACAACGTCGAACAGGTCACCGACGACACCGAAGTCAGCAATCTCGAACAGCGGAGCCTCTTCGTCCTTGTTGACCACAACGATGGTCTTGGAGGTCTGCATACCTGCCTTGTGCTGGATAGCACCGGAAATACCCAGAGCAACGTAGAGGTCCGGGGAAACGGTCTTACCGGTCTGGCCAACCTGGAACTGACCCGGGTAGTAGCCAGCGTCAACAGCAGCACGGGAAGCACCAACAGCTGCGCCGAGAACGTCTGCCAGCGGCTCAACAACGTTCTTGAAGCCATCCTCGGATGCGACACCGCGGCCACCGGAAACAACCAGCTTAGCCTCGGTCAGCTCCGGACGGTCGCCGCCCTCAGCCGGTGCGAAGGAAACGATCTCGACAGCGTTGTTGCCGATCTCTGGGAATGCAATCTCGGTAACGTCAGCGGAACCGGACTTCTCCTCCGGGTCAACGGAGCCCGGACGCAGAGCGTAGACCGGGGATGCGCCGTAGCCGACACCGTCGACGATGTACTCGCCACCGAAGATGGAGTACTTAACGGAAGCGTCATCGTTGATAGCAACAACGTCGGACAGCAGACCGGAACCGGTCAGCGCAGCGACGCGGCCAGCGATTTCCTTGCCGGTTGCGGAAGCGGAAACCAGCACCGGAACCTCACGCTCGGAGGCCAGGCCGACGAGAACGTCAACCTCAGGGGTGATCAGGTACTTGTCGGCATCGTCGGACTCAGCAGCGAGAATCTCGCCAGCGCCGTAGGAGGCCAGGGTGTCTGCGAAGCCAGCAGCGGTACCCGGGGTACCCACGACAACTGCGGCCGGGGTGCCGAATGCGGAAGCAGCGGTCAGCAGTTCAGCGGTGGTGTTCTTCAGCTCGCCATTTGCGTGCTCGACGAGAACGAGGACGTCGGTCATAGTGATCTTTCTCCTACTTGTATCTCTATTTGTCTTCTATTCGCGTCAAGCGCCTTAGATGAACTTCTGGGCCTTGAGGTACTCGGCCAGCTTGGCGCCGCCGTCTCCCTCATCGTTAATGCGCTCACCAGCGGTCTTAGCCGGCTTCGGAGTGGAGCCAGTGACACCGGTAGCAGCGTTTTCGAGACCAACCTGCTCTGCCTCAGCAGCAACATCGTCCAGAGTCAGCTCGGTGACCGGCTTCTTCTTAGCGGCCATGATGCCCTTGAAGGATGCGAAGCGCGGGCTATTAGCCTTCTCAGTGACGGAAACGACTGCCGGCAGGGATGCCTTGAGCTGGTAGATGCCGTCTTCGACCTCGCGCTCACCGGTGATGGAGTCACCGTCGATAGCGACGGAACGCAGGTGAGTCAGAACCGGAAGGTCGCGGTAGACACCGAGGATAGCCGGGACGGAAGCGGTGCCACCGTCGGTGGAGGCGTTACCGGTGACGATGAGGTCAACATCTTCGAGGGTGTCAATGACGTTGGACAGAGCCCATGCGGTCTGAACAGCGTCGGAACCTTCAAGTGCGTCGTCCGAAAGAATGACGGCGTCGTCTGCACCCATGGACAGAGCCTTGCGCAGTGCCTCGATGGCACGATCCGGGCCAACAGTTGCGACGGTAACGTTTCCGCCGTGCTCTTCCTTCAGCTGCAGGGCAGCCTCAACAGCGTTCTCATTAATTTCGTCGAGAACTGCGTCTGCAGACTCACGATCGAGGACAAACTTGTCATCGGTGAGCTTACGCTCGGACCAGGTGTCCGGAACCTGCTTGACCAGAACCACGATGTTCGGCATTTTTCTGTCGTCCTTACTGGTTGATTACTGGTGAACGTTTATCTGACCTTACTTCGCAAGCCGCCTCACAATAAAGTGAACCAGGCCACGCTCTAGGTCGTCTGTGTTGAAGATAACAGAACCTATCGCCAATGCGAAGGTGATCCAGATAACAATGTCGTTATTTTTTTAAATTTTTTTCTACACCACGAGCACAGCCCGCCCGCCAACATGCTATTTCCGCATGTCAGACGTTAATAGTACGCAATCAACTGCAGCTATCTCCGCAGTATTCGCCGACAGCAAACACCGATCCCCAACGGGCTACCCCCACCAGTTTTCCGTCGTAAAGCGGTCCTTAACCGATCTCCCGGGGCTGACAGATAAACGCCGTCGCGCTCCGTCCGATGCGCGTGACAACCACCGCCAATGCCCTGGAGCCCTTAAGTTTCCACTGCTTGCGCAACGCGTCGGGGTTGGCGTCTACCCCGCGCACGAGAATCTCCACCGATCCGCAATCCAACGCTGCCAGTGCCTTGCGAACCTGCTTCAACCCCACTTGCTCAATAACTTCGAACCCGGCAATCCCCTGCGGCAAAACATCGCCACTGACGTGCGCAATCCGCTCATCGAGCTGCCAGAGCCCATGCGCCGCCGCAAAATGCCGCACCAGCCCGGCGCGCACAATCGCCCCATCCGGATCAATGATGTACCGGCCGGCAGCGCGCACATCGACGTCGTCAGGCATGGTGTCGTCGTAGGTCTGCACGTCCACCGCCGACAACTCTAACGGCCTGTGCTTATCGACGGTCTGGATAACCATCGCCGATCGCGTTACGGATTGCCCATCGGTAACTCCGGCCAGCCCCGGCGTATATAGACACGCCTCCTTGACCGCACCGTCCACCGAAGTGACAGCCACTTCCCCGCTCCACTCGCTGAAGTCGAGGCCCGGCGCACATTTGATAGCTAGTTCTTTGTCGGGCCAGGCGGCTATGAGCGCCGGCAGCGACGGGAGCAAATCCTCCGGGTTGGTGATCCTACGCCCACCGGAACGGCGTGCAGGGTCAGCGACAATGACAGGTGCGTCAAAGGCCGGTTGCAAAGCATCGGCCTGCGCGAAGATGTTCTTGCCGACGTTATGCCGCGCCATGGCCAGCCGTGCAAGGTCGAGATCAGACCCGACAACGGTCAGACCCTCGTGGTCAATCGCTGCCACTTCAGTACCAATGGAGCAGGTCACATCGGCCACTGCTTCGATACCGAGAAGCGCAAGCCTACGAGCGCGAGCCAGCGCGACGACAAAGGGCGTGGCCTGTTGCGCTGCTTCGGAAGAGAAGATCCAGTCCCCTGGCAGTTTGCTGACCGCAGAACGCCGAGCTGCCGCGACTTCAATGACCGCGCGACCAAACTCGCCACAGTGTTGGCGTAGATGCGCGGAGTCTGCAATCAGAGACTTTTTAGTGAGCGCGAGCTGGTCGGCCTCATCTAGCCACTCCGGGTGAGCAGCAACAGCGGCCACCTCTGCAGCGGACAGGGACACTCGTTATCTCCTTCCAACTAGGGATCAGCCGGTTAACGGGGGTTGAGTAGTCGGCTAACGGTTCATACCTTTGCGCAAATGCCCCATGTGGGTGGCAACGGCAAAGTACTCATCCATAAAAGGTTCCCCGAGGAAGTCACTACTGGTGCGTCGCACCGGAGTGTTTCTGGCCGCCTCGAGAGCCTCCGCCACAGTACTGACACCGTCCAAGCGAGTCAGTTGCGCCCAGGTCGGAGGCATGAGGCCAAGTAGCCCACGGCGCCATCCATCCAAAATCGTAGTCGGTCGGAACCAACCTGAAGATGATGCCTCAGAGGTGTCACCGTCGGCTCTTTGACCGTCGGGAAGCGCGGCGAGGAAGAAATAGGTGTCGTAACGAATGGGGTTGGATTCGGGTGTCACCCAGTTAGCCCAAGGACTGACGAGTTCGGCATCGAGCGCCAGATTTTCATTGCTAAGAAAACCCGTCAATGACAACTCGTGGGCTTCCAACTGTCGTCGCTGACGGTGGAAGCGGTGGGCATCTGCGACAATCTCACCGCCAGCATCGCGAACCAACAGAGTGCCTGTTTCCTCAAAGGTCTCACGCACGGCCGCGCAGGTGAGCGCGTGCGCCCGCACGCGGTCGACGTTAAAAGCCTGCGCGATCCGCGACTCGGGGTCGGCTTCCGACGGCTCGGTCACGGCCATGCCCTCATTCGCGACAGCGGGGAAATCACGCCGGTCTACTCCACCGCCGGGGAACACGGTCATGTTGGCCGCAAAACGCATTGAGGATACGCGTTCTTGAACGTAGACCTCGAGCCCGCAGTGGGTGTCGCGGAGCAGCAACACAGTCGCAGCCAGTTTCGGCGACGCGGGTGTATTCGGGGTTTCAGGTGTCGGAACCGCCATGAGCGTCTACTTCTTCCGGTGCTTTCCAGCAGGCCGTGCCCGGCGCGCAAAGTAGCGATCATCGATGCGATCGACGACGATTTCCTGGTGGAAAGCCTTGGTCAGGTTCTCACTGGTCAGGACGTCGTCAATAAGCCCCTGTGCGATGACATTGCCTTCGTCGAGGAGCATCGCATGGGTGAAGCCGTACGGAATTTCTTCCGGGTGGTGCGTAATCATCACCATCGCCGGCGCATCCGGGTCGAGTGCGAGTTCGCCTAAGTAACCGACGAGGTCCTCGCGACCGCCGAGGTCGAGTCCGGCTCCCGGCTCGTCGAGAAGCAGCAATTCGGGGTTGACCATCATGGCTCGTGCGATGAGTACGCGCTTGCGCTCTCCCTCACTGAGAGTGCCCCAGGTGCGGTCTGCAAGATGCTCAGCACCCATGCGCTCGAGAATCTCGGAGAGCTGTTCGAAATCCATCTCTTCATA
This sequence comes from Corynebacterium sp. HMSC064E07, assembly GCF_001815745.1. NCBI lineage: Bacteria > Bacillati > Actinomycetota > Actinomycetes > Mycobacteriales > Corynebacteriaceae > Corynebacterium > Corynebacterium sp. HMSC064E07. The sequence continues at coordinate 59,996 of NZ_KV821813.1, forward strand.
GGTCTCACGCCAGCGCCCCAGGACGGAGTAACTGGCGGAAATAACAAGGTCCGCGACCTTTTCGTCATTGGGAATGCGGTGAGCAATCGACGATGATGTCAAACCAATCATGGTGCGCAGATCACGCATGTCGGTGCGCCCAATCTGCTCGCCCATCACATGGGCCACCCCTGAAGACGGGAACTCCTCCGCTGCAGCAATGCGCATCAAAGAAGTTTTGCCTGCACCGTTCGGCCCCATGATGACCCAGCGTTCGTCAAGTTCTACTTGCCAATCGACCGGCCCGACCAGCGTACGGCCACCACGGATGAGGTTTACGTCGCGAAAGTCGAGTAGTAAATCTTCGTTAAAGTCTTCTTCCAATTCAGCCACACATCCATGGTGCCCTAACTTTGCCCAAATGTGCGCTTGGACATTCTCATCTATCCTCGGTAGAGAGCAAATCGAGTTCACTCGAGATGGTTTTGCTTCGATTTTCACCTAGCTCGCCGACAATTAGGAGAACGTCTTTTATGACTGGTCGAATCGGTATTGATGACATCCGTCCTCAAATCAACGGTGGTGCAACTCCATCGAAGGCCGTAGTGGGTGAAGTCGTCCCAACCTTTGCCGTCATTTGGCGAGAAGGCCATGACGCGATGAACGCCACGCTCAACGTCAAGGGGCCGAAGGAATCAGCTTTTGCTTCCCGCTCACAGCGCATTCCAATGCACTTTTCTGACCATGATCCAAATCAGGTCAATGCCACCTTCGTCCCAGACGTTCCGGGGCTGTGGACCATTCGCATTGATGCCTGGTCCGACCCGATGGCAACGTGGCGCAACGCTATCACCAAGAAGTTCGAGGCCGGTCAGAGCGAAGCTGAACTCGCTAATGATCTAGAAATTGGCGCCGCTCTCTTCGACCGCGCCGCCGCTGGTGCCGCTGCTATCCACCGCAACCACCTACGCTCCATCGCCGCAGGTCTGCGCGGCGACGGCGATCTTCGCGCCCGCATTGCAGCCGCGCTTTCCGACGAGACCCGCGCCATTTTGCAGGCGCACCCGGTGCGCGACCTTTTGACCCGCGGAAAGACCCGCAAGATCAAGGTTGACCGCCGCGAAGCCCTGTACTCCTCTTGGTATGAGTTCTTCCCCCGTTCCAACGGTGGTTACGGCGAAAATGGCGAGCTGCTGCACGGCACATTCAAGACTGCGGTTGCACAGCTTGATCGCGCTCAGCGCATGGGCTTCGACACGGTCTATCTGCCCCCGATTCACCCAATCGGTGAAATCAATCGCAAGGGTCGCAACAACACCCTGACCCCGGAACCGGGCGATGTCGGATCTCCGTGGGCTATCGGCTCCGCAGAAGGTGGCCACGACGCCATCCACCCGAGCCTCGGTGACGAAAAGGACTTCAAGGAATTCATCAAGGCTGCTAAGGAGCGCGACCTCGAGGTCGCTATCGACCTAGCGCTCCAGTGTGCACCGGACCACCCCTGGGCTAAGGCTCACCCGGAGTGGTTCACCGTGCTGCCGGACGGCACCATTGCCTACGCCGAGAATCCGCCGAAGAAGTACCAGGACATCTACCCGCTGAATTTCGACAACGATGCCAAGGGCCTGTACGCAGAGGTTCTGCGTGTAGTGAAGTTTTGGGTCAAGCGTGGAGTCAAGGTCTTCCGCGTGGATAACCCCCACACCAAGCCGGGCAACTTCTGGGAATGGCTGATTGAAACCGTTCACGAAACCAACCCGGAGGTCATCTTCCTCGCCGAGGCCTTCACCGCCCCGGCCCGCCTCTACGGCCTGGCCAAGGCTGGCTTCACTCAGTCCTACATCTACTTCCCGTGGAAGACTACGAAGGAAGAGCTGACCGAATTCGGCGAGGAGATTACCCGCCATGCGGACATCGCTCGCCCATCCCTATGGGTCAATACCCCCGATATTCTGCATGACTTCCTGGTCAAGGGCGGCCGTGGCGCCTTCGCCATCCGCGCCGCGCTGGCTTCAACCCTGTCTCCGCTGTGGGGCATGTACTCCGGCTTCGAGCTGTTTGAAAACGTTCCGGTCAAGGAGGGCTCCGAGGAGTACCTCGACAGCGAGAAGTACCAGCTCCGCAGCCGCGATTACGACCAGGCACTGGCCACCGGCAACTCGCTGGAGCCGTTCATTGCCACGCTGAACAAGATTCGTCGGGAGCACCCTGCTCTGCAGCAGCTGCGCAACTTGCACTTCCACGACATCGACAATGACAACCTGCTGGCTTACTCGAAGCTCGATCCGGTCACCGGCGATGCCATCCTCGTTGTTCTCAACCTCGATCCGTGGAATGCCCAGGAAGCTACCGTGCACCTCGACATGGATCGCATTGGGCTCCGCAACCACGACCGCATGGATGTCACTGACCTGATTACCGGCAACCAGTTCAACTGGGGCAAGGACAACTACGTCCGCCTGGCACCGTGGGAAAACGTCGCGCACATCATCAAGCTGCCGGAAATCGATGTCAAGCTCCGCCACAAGTTGGCTTGGCGCGACGTCCCCGACTACGAGGGCTAGAACGCTTGCTGGGAACTTTCGGGGTTAGTGGGCCGCTGACCTGACCACTGTCGCAACGATTCGTCGTTAGGCTGGCGGGTGAGTTAGCAGCCCACTGTCCCCTACCTCCCTCTATTTCTTTAGAACTGAACTCAACAACTTCACATTCACCTACCTAGAAACGCTTCGGAAGGACCTTCCATGGGAGCCCACACAGATCCCCGCCTCGCAATTGATTCCGGCGATATGGATCGCCTGCGCTACTGCACCCATCACGATCCGCACAGCATCTACGGCGCACACGTCGTGGACGGTGACACGGTTATTCGCACGAGGGTCTTCGGCGCTCAGGCAGTTACTGTCGTCAGCACGCGCGGCGAGTTTGAAGCGGAGAACCTGGGCGACGGTTTCTTCACCGCCCTCGTCCCAGGCGGCGATGACTTCGACTACCGCCTGCGCATTACGTGGGACTCCGGCGAAACCGTAGAGCGTGCCGACGGCTACCGTTTCCTCCCCACTATTGGCGCTGGTGACCTGCACCTAATCGGCGAAGGACGTCATGAGGAACTGTGGAAGGTTCTCGGTGCTCACCTTCGCAGTTACGACACAGAGCTGGGTACGGTCGAAGGCACCTCGTTTACGGTCTGGGCTCCGAACGCACGTGGCGTAGCCGTGGTCGGTGACTTCTGTATGTGGAACGGCGCGCAGTACCCAATGCGCTCTATGGGTGGTGCAGGTATCTGGGAGCTGTTCATCCCGGGTGTGGGTGAGGGCGAAGTCTACAAGTTCGCCATCACGACACCGGAGGGACAGCGCCGCGATAAGGCCGACCCGATGGCGCGTGCTGCTGAGCTCCCACCGGCTACCGGGTCGATTGTCGCGACCTCCGACTACACCTGGGGTGACCAAGCGTGGATGGAAAAGCGCGCCAACACAGACTGGACCGAAGAGCCCATCTCTATCTACGAGGTCCACTTGGGTTCCTGGAAGCAGGGCCTGAGCTACGAAGTTATGGCGGAGAAGCTGGTGCGCTACGTGGTCGACATGGGCTACACCCACGTGGAGTTCATGCCAGTATGTGAGCACCCGTTCACCGGTTCCTGGGGTTATCAGGTTTCCGGCTACTACGCTCCGACCAGTCGCTTCGGCACCCCAGACCAGTTTCGCGGTCTAGTTGATGCCTTCCACGCCGCTGGCATCGGTGTCATCATGGACTGGGTTCCGGGGCACTTCCCGAAGGACGAGTTCGCACTTGCCCGCTTCGATGGCACGGCTTGCTACGAGCACCCGGACTGGCGTCGCGGCGAGCAGCGCGACTGGGGCACCTACGTTTTCGACTTCGGCCGCAACGAGGTACGCAACTTCCTCTACGCCAACGCACTGTACTGGGCAGAAGAGTTCCACATCGACGGTCTGCGCGTCGACGCAGTGGCTTCCATGCTGTACCTGGACTACTCCCGCAATGAAGGCGAGTGGCTGCCGAACCAGTACGGTGGCCGTGAAAACCTCGATGCTGTTCAGTTCCTGCAGGAATTCAACGCCACTGTACACAAGCACAACCCGGGCTTCCTCACCGTGGCCGAAGAATCCACTTCTTGGCCGGGAGTGACCGCACCTACCGAACACGGTGGCTTGGGCTTCTCTATGAAGTGGAACATGGGCTGGATGAATGACACGCTGGAGTACTTCAGCAAGGAGCCGATTTACCGCTCCTACCACCACCATGAGCTCACTTTCGCTATGGTCTACGCCTACTCGGAAGAGTTCATTCTGCCGATTAGCCACGACGAGGTCGTGCACGGCAAGGGCTCGCTGTGGGAGCGCATGCCGGGCGGCGATTGGGATAAGGCCGCAGGCCTACGTACTTTCCTGACCTTCATGTGGGCGCACCCGGGCAAGCAGCTTCTATTCCAGGGTCAGGATCTTGGCCAGAACCACGAGTGGAACCACGATGAGTCCGTGGCTTGGGACAACCTCGAAGGTTGGAGCGGCGAATTCCACCGCGGCATTCAGCTGCTGGTTAAGGACATCAACGCCATCTACAAGGAAAACCCGGCGTTCTACACCCAGGATGACCGCCCAGAGGGCTTCCAGTGGATTAACGCGGATGATTCCTCAAACAATGTTGTGTCCTTTGTCCGTTACGGCACCGATGGATCGGTCGTCGCCTGCGTCTATAACCTGTCGGGAACCACGCAGGAAATCTACAAGATTGGCGTACCGCGCGGTGGTCAATGGACGGAGATTCTGAACACAAACGCATCGCGTTACGAGGGCTCCGGCTACGGTGAAAACGGTACTGTGACCGCGGTCGAGCACGGTTGGAACGGCCAGGCTCACTCGATTGATTTGGTGCTGCCGGCCAACACCGCCGTTTGGCTGAAGTGGCAGGGCTAGTCCCGAATCCAGCCAAACAGAAGGCAATCACATAGGAATTGCCCGTGTTGCACGGTTTTCAGTGGCCTGACTTTCGGCCTGAAAATCTGATACACGGGCAATTTTGTTTTGGGGAGCGTATCCAGGTCCTATCCTCGGAACGGATTGAACCAGTCAGGTTCCAAAGATTCGTTGTAATTCGCAGAATCTGAATCATCGGTGTACGTGGATCCATCCATGCTGTCGGTTCCGATACGATCCGGAATGCCGTCGCCATCCTCATCCGCGCTCCACGTCGCAGCCTGCTTAGCAGTCAGTGGCTTGCCATCCTTACCAAGGCGATTGTAATCCGGCAGAAGCGGGGCTATTTGGGAACCCAGCTGGCCGAGCAGGCCGTCGGTAAGCTCATTGAGCGGCACCTCATCAAAGCGCGTCGTAATGGCGTAAGCGATGGGTCCGGCTGCGGTGTACAAAATACCGTGGTCATTAACGCCCTCGGCAGTGTCACCGGTCTTCTGGACCGCGGAGCCGACGTACATCACAAACTTCTGCGAACCACCGTAAGTGAGGTAGGTCAATGCAGTTTGTGCCGTGTCCTTGGTAATGAAGTTGTGCTTTGAGGTGCCATCGGCCACTTCCTGGAGACGTGCCATGAACAGCGCAGCTTGAGAGGGAGTAAACCAGGACCGATCACCGCTGGGATTGGGGATGTTGAACTTGTTGCCCAGGTGGTAGCGCTTGTCATCAACACCGGCTTCCTTGATGGTTTTGTTGACCTCGTCGAAACCACCGACAGCGTCAATCAACCCATTCGCCGCGGTGTTGTCCGAATACCGCATCACGTACTGCAACAGCCCGTCGAGCGTGTATTGGCCAGGGCCAATCACGCTTCCGCCAACACCATTGTCCCAATCGACCGTCACCGTCTTGTCTAGGTCATCGCCGAATTTCTTCAGCGCAGTAACCACTAACGGAGCCTTGATGGTCGATGCGGAGTACTCCTTCGTATCCTCGCCTACCGACGCCGTGAGCCCTTTGTATGGACCGTCAATGACACGCAAATAGACACCTAAATCAATGCCATAGTTGTCGGAGAAACTCTTAGCCGCAGTATCGAGGACGTCCTGTGCAGCAGACCAGGTGACTTCCTCGGAAGCATCCCAACCGTTATCTGGAGCATTAGGTTTTGTGGTAGCAGTGGTGGCCTTGGACCCGGTGGTGCTTGGGACATCGATGGTGCACCCCGCCAACAGAGTCGAGGCCGAAAGCGCAACAATGACCGAGGCGGAAGTAGCGCGAAGGGCTTTGGGGCGAAGTCGCATGCAAAACTCCTGGCTGCAGAAAACTGAAGACCAAAGGCACCTAGCGCAGTATGAACTGTCTGAGGTGAACAGGTGAATGAGATGCAGTGGTAACTGCTGTAAACCACTGAGAACTGTTGGAAGATTACCACCTTCCGAAAAATCTCGTTGCACTGGGGCGCAGCTTTTGTGCAACAATGGATTAAATATAGACATGATTAAAAGAATCAATGTCCAACGGTGCACCCAGGCAGTTGAGCTGCACATTTGATGCTTAATGCTTCAACGATGCCTCGTTCGAGACCGCTGCTAGAAATAGCGCACGGCACCGAAAATCGGAGGAAGTGAATCGCAATGAAGGAAAAGGTACATCGCTTGATGGACCGCATGCAGATTCGCCATGCCCATATGCGCAACACCTGGTATGGGCCGGTACTCTCCCCGGTTCTTCTCGTCGCAGGCTTCGTATTGCTCATTGTTGGCATTATCATTTTGCCAACTCCTGCTCCCGGATGGCTCTGCATCTTTGTTGCACTGGGAATTCTCTCGTTGGTGCATCCGCCGACACGTCGCCTGAACATCTGGTTGGCAGCAAAATTGGACGCCTTTTACGCCTGGTATGCGGAGCGTCATGTGGCAATGAAAGCAACACTTTTCCTGTTGCTAATGGCGTTTATGGCCGCTGTAATGGGCAGCGTCTACTACTTCATGGCTCCGGATGACTGGCCATACACCGACGCTTCAAGCTAGGAGCCTGAGCGCTTTCCAGGCTCCTAGTACAGTGCCCCTAGTCCAGTACTCCTAGTACAGTGCGCTAGCCATCCTCCGGCGTGCATCCAATGCCACTGGATCTGCGGTATCGAATAGCACAAGCAGCTCTAGCAGACGCGACTTGATGGCCTCACGGTCATCGCCAAACACCTGCGGGAGCAACTTCAACAAACGATCGAGCGCCTTCGCTGGATCGTCGACAAGCATCGTGACATCCGCGGCATCGAGGGCGAGCGCGACGTCCTTCGGCGCAGCGTCGGCCTTTGCAATTGGATCTGCGCTGCGATCGATTTTGGCAGCGCGGGCGAAGAAGGACACATTCGCGTGAGCGCGCTTCAGCCCCTGATTTGCGGGCTCGGACTGCAGCATAGCGTCATACAGCTCCAACGCTCCGTCGAAATTGCCCTCCTCGAGCAACTCTTCGGCCTGCTCCAAACGCGGGTCATCGGTGGGTACGGGGTTGCCGAAGAAGTCAGTCGGCTCCGGAGCCTCCGGCCCGCTACCCTCCCCAGCCATGCGAGTTCCCGCCGGCAGCCCCTTGAGACGCCCCCGAGTGGCCTCCATAACCTGCGCCAGCCACTGCTCCAGCCAATCCCTGGTTTTCTCACCCACAAACATGCCAATGGGACTGCCCATAGCCACAGCCGTGACTGTCGGCACTGCCTGCACACCGAATGCCTGGGCCAGCTGTGGATGCTCCTCAGCATCTGCCCACGCCAGGATCCAGTTCAAATTGGCCTCACGAGCCATGCCTTCTAGCTCAGCCCGAAGACGCAGCGAATCAGCTGCTCCAGCCATGCCGATCAAGACAATTACCGGTACCTGCTCCGAGCGCAGAACGACTTCTGCCTCAAGAGTCTGCGGGGCAATCTCAACTACAGGAGGAAGCCCATTTCCCTGATCACTGGTTGCCCGCTCGATCTCCTCTCGGCGCTTACGTTCGGCTTCGGCGCGCTGGTGGAGCTGCTCCAAATCAACCGTGCCGGGCGGTGGTGGCGGAGTCGAGCACTCGCGGTGACCGTGTGCTCCATGCGAGTGACCATGAGAATGGCCATGTGCGTGACCATGTCCAGCTGGCATCGTAAAAGGGTTCCTCTCCAGTGTCGTCGTAAAGCCTATGTAAAGACCTATGTAGAGCCTACGTGCCCAATCCGAACAAGAGACTAGTCGGTGGCTTTCAGCGCATCCTCGACCGCATCCACTTTCGCACGCAGCTGCCCGGTATATCCGTTGCGAATGTCCGCTTTGATGACCAGAGAAGTACGCGGACTGACACGGCTGACTGCTTCCGTAGCTCGCTTAATGACATCCATCACCTCATCCCATTCGCCTTCAACTAGGGTGAACATGGCATTGGTCTCGTTGGGCAGGCCGGATTCGCGCACAACACGCACGGCTTCAGCAACCGCCTCCGCCATTCCCTGCTCAGGATTGGAGAAAGTGGGGGCAACAGAAAATGCGACAATCATGGCGCCGATAATAGCGAGTACCCTGGAAACTATGAGTGAGACACAGATTCCCGTTCCCCATAAGTACGTAGTCGCTGTCGATCACGTCGGCGTCGCAGTCCCGGATTTTGATGCCGCTATCGAGTGGTACCGCGCAAACCTTGGTTTCATCAACTACCACGATGAAGTCAATGAAGAGCAGGGCGTCCACGAGGCCATGGTCGGCCCGGCCGACAAGGTTGAAGGTGGCACTCTGGTTCAGATTCTCGCGCCACTGAATGACCAGTCCACGATTGCAAAGTACCTGGACAAGAAGGGGCCAGGAATCCAGCAGTACGCAGTTCGCGTCACTGATCTGGAGGCGCTGATGGCGCACCTGAAGGAGCAGGGCACCCGGGTGCTGTACCCGGAGCCGAAGATCGGTACCGCAGGTTCGCGCATCAACTTCATCCACCCGAAGGATGCCGGCGGCGTCCTGCTGGAGCTCGTTGAGCCGGCTAAGTAAATCTATCCCCAGCGGCGCGTGATAGTGCGGTGAGCTCTATTGCGCCAGCAGTTAGTGTGCCAATGGCGCCGGTCATCGGCGCCTGCACCATAATCCTGCGGCCAAGCTACGATGTGCGAGGTCCCGGGCATGATTTCCTGGTCGCACCCTGGACAGCGATAAACCTTGTTCGACTGTCCAGCGCTGATGTTACGCACCGCAAAGTCCACGTCCTGCCAACCGGCAGGCCCAGATTCAGTGCGGGTGTTTTGGAAAGAACTGCCAAATGTGGGCAGGCTGCCGCGATTCTGGCCGTGGTTATTACGCCCGCCGCGTTGGTTGCCTCGTTGATTACCGCGCCGCTTGTGGTTTCGCCTAGGCATGGCTAGAACAACCGCAATTCATTGGACTCCAGGCCACGCAGGGCGTCGTAATCCACGGTCACACAGCGAATCCCACGATCCTCTGCCAGAGTCTTGGCCTGTGGCTTAATCTCCTGGGCAGCAAAAATCCCTTCCACCGGTGCCAGCAGCTCATCGCGGTTCAGCATCTCCAAGTAACGGGTTAGCTGCTCAACGCCATCGATACCGCCCCGACGCTTAACCTCGACTGCAACGGTGGCGCCGTTTTCATCGCGGCCAAGCAGGTCCACCGGTCCGATCGGGGTTGGGTATTCGCGCCTAATCAGGGTGTAGCCCTCGCCAAACGTTGTGAACTGATCTGCAAGCAGTTCCTGTAGATGCGCTTCTACCCCGTCCTTCTCCAGGCCAGGGTCCTCTCCCAGTTCGTACGTGCTATCAGCCAGCACCTTGCCGATAGTTATACGAAGCTGCTCGCCCTTCTTATTCTCGACGACCCAGAGCTTTTCACCAGTGTCTTCACCCGACTCGTCGAGAATATCCTTCTCCGTCAGCGTGCACGGCGGTGTCATCCAGTTTAGAGGCTTATATGCACGGTCGTCGGCATGCACAGAAACAGACCCATCGGCTTTCACCAACAGCAAGCGCGGGGCATGAGGCAGATGGGCATTCAAGCGACCGACATAGTCAACGGTGCATTCAGCAATCACAAGGCGCATTCCCCTACCCTAACGTGACTGCCGCGCGGGAGAAAACAATACCCACTAGAGCCTTAGCAATAGCCTGTCGTCCGAGGCTAATACTGACTTCCTCGGCCACGGTTATAAGCCGAACGGAAACGGCGCTCAATGTCTGTAGGAAACTCACGAGTCTGGCGTGACGACGGCTTCGACTCCACCCACGCCACCAGCGCAGTGTCCGAGGACGAGTCCACAGCAAACTCCCATTCGGTATTTTTCCCCGTTTTAATCCTGACTACCCGAAGCCCGGGCGCGAAAAAACCCGCCTCGATGTCAGTCGGATCTCGGCGATCCACAATAGTGACATCGTGACGGGCAAATTCGGCATCACAGCCAGGACGCAGCGAACGTAGCTTGTACATCTTCAACGTCGACTCGGAATAAACAATGACACCATGGCGCCAATGACTGCCATCACCTGCAGGAAGGCGACGAGCAATAACAGGAGTACCTTTTGCATGCAGGCTGGCGAAACGCCACAGGGCAAGGACCCCGCCGACGATCAACATCGCACCGATAATCATGAACATGATTGACATCATGGTTACGCTTGAAAACACTATCTGCCAGCCTCGCATCCGGGTGAATAGACGACGAACCTTGGTTCAAAAGCGCATTAGAGGCTTTTTACAAACCCTACCCGATTGTTGCACTGACATGAAAAATAACTAAGAAAAACGGGGCGGGAAGCTGGCAAGATTTCTCTTGCGAGCTCCCCGCCCCGTTTAAAGAAGCAGGAAGAATACGGTCGTGCGACCGGATGTTCAGGCGAACAGACTAGTTGGTGGAAGCGCGACGAGCCGCGCGGACCTCCGACTCAGCCTGAGCCTTTACTGCAGGGTCATCCGAAGTCAGGTTGGACTCGGCCTCGGAGAGGTTAACCTCGTCAGCCCAGACTGCCTTATCCGCGAGGATCGAAACCTTCGAGGTAGACACGGAAATGAACCCACCCTGTACCGAAGCGACAAGAACCTTGCCGTCTGCGGTCTTGATGGTCACCGTGCCGTTGTTGACCAGCTGGCCAAGCAACGGCTGGTGTCCGGGCAGCACGCCGATCTCACCCTCGGTGGTCTGGGCAGAGACCAAAGTGGCCTTGCCCTTCCAGAGCGGTCGCTCAACGGCAACCAGTTCAGCGGTGATTTCAGCCATGAGGATGCCCCTTACTTCTTCTGCATTTCAGCGTACTTCTTCTCGACATCGTCGAGGCCACCCAGGCCGTCGAAGGCCATCTCCGGGTAGTTGTCGAAGTCGCCCTTGCAGATGCGGTCGAAGGCAACGATGGTGTCCTTCAGCGGGACGTACGAACCAGGCAGACCCGTGAACTTCTCAGCAACGAAGAAGTTCTGACCCAAGAATCGCTGGATACGACGTGCACGCTGCACGGTCACCTTGTCCTCCTCAGACAGCTCGTCCATACCGAGGATGGCGATGATGTCCTGGAGTTCCTTGTTCTTCTGCAGGATGTTAATAACCTGCTGAGCAACTCGGTAGTGCTCCTCACCGACGATCGACGGCTCGAGGATACGAGAAGTCGAAGTCAGCGGGTTCACTGCCGGGTAAATACCCTTCGATGCAATCGAGCGGTCGAGCTCGGTGGTTGCATCGAGGTGGGCGAAGGTCGTTGCCGGAGCCGGGTCGGTGTAGTCATCGGCAGGCACGTAGACGGCCTGCAGAGAGGTAATCGAACGGCCCTTGGTGGACGTAATGCGCTCCTGCAGAACACCCATCTCGTCAGCCAGGGTCGGCTGGTAACCCACGGCGGAAGGCATACGACCCAGCAGGGTCGAAACCTCAGAACCGGCCTGGGTGAAACGGAAGATGTTGTCAATGAAGAGCAGCACGTCCTGGTGCTGAACATCGCGGAAGTACTCCGCCATGGTCAGACCCGACAGCGCGACACGCATACGGACTCCCGGCGGCTCGTCCATCTGGCCGAAGACGAGGGCGGTGTCCTGGAGAACGCCCATCTCTTCCATTTCCAGGAAGAGGTCGGTGCCCTCACGGGTACGCTCACCAACACCGGCGAAGACCGAAGTACCGGAGAACTCGCGTGCAATACGAGTAATCATCTCCTGGATCAGAACGGTCTTACCGACACCGGCACCACCGAACAGACCAATCTTGCCGCCCTTAACGTACGGGGTCAGCAGGTCGATGACCTTAATACCGGTTTCCAGAATCTCGGTCTTGCCCTCGAGCTGATCGAAGGCCGGCGGCTCACGGTGGATGCCCCACTGCTCGCCATCGCGACCCAGGCCCGGCTCGTCCAGGCAGTCGCCCATTGCGTTAAAGACGTGACCCTTGACGACGTCACCAACCGGAACCGAAATCGGCTTACCGGTGTCCTTGACCTCTGCACCGCGGACCAGGCCGTCGGTCGGGGCCATAGCAATGGTACGAACCATGTTGTCGCCGAGGTGCTGTGCAGTCTCGAGGACAATGGTCTTGGCGACCGAAGGAAGGGTAACTTCCACGGTCAGCGCGTTGTAAAGTGCCGGCAGTTCGTTACGCGGGAACTCCACGTCGACGACGGCACCGATGACACGCACAACACGGCCCACAGCCGTGGTGGTGTTCTGCTCACTTAGAGCTGTGCTCATATCTAGTCACTTTCTCCGCTGTCGTCGAGCGCACCGGCGCCACCGACGATTTCTGTGATTTCCTGGGTAATCTGTGCCTGACGTGCCTGGTTAGCAACACGCGAGAGGTCCTTGACCAGCTCGGTAGCGTTGTCCGTCGCGGACTTCATAGCGTTACGACGGGCAGCGGACTCAGAGGCAGCGGCCTCGAGCATCACTGCGAACAGGGTACGGGACACGTACTGCGGCAGAAGCTCTGCCAACAGGGTGTCTGCATCAGGCTCGAATTCGTAGTCCGGCTTGAGGTCATCTGATCCATCGGACAGCATGTCCTCGCCCTGAGCAATCTCGACATCCTCGTACACAGGCTCAATCGGGAGCATCTGGTGTGCACGCGGAATCTGAGAAAGCATGGACACGAATTCCGTGTAGACAACGTGGACCTGGTCGAAGCCCTGAACGGCCTCGCCGTTGGTGCCACGCAGGCCTTCGCGGTACTTGGCAGTGCCCTCGGCCGTAGCGTTGAAACCATCAATGAGGTGACGACGCACGTCGTGGGTTGCGGCGTAGTCCGGATCCTGGGAGAAGCCCTCCCACGTACCGGCGAGCTCGACACCACGGAAGTCGTAGTAGTCGGTGCCCTTACGGCCAGTCACGTAGAGAACGACCTCATGCCCCTGCTCTTCCAGAGCGGTACGCAGCTCTGCAGCCTTCTTCAGGACGTTGTGGTTGTAGCCGCCACACATGCCGCGGTCACTGGTGACAACCAGGACTGCAACACGCTGGTTACCCTCACGCTTTACGAGCATCGGGTGATCCAACGACGAAGCCGATGCGAGACGTCCGATGACCTTCTCGATTTCGTCGGCGTACGGCTGGGAGTCTGCTACGCGACGCTGCGCCTTGGTAATGCGCGAGGTTGCGATAAGCTCCTGGGCCTTGGTGATCTTCTTGGTCGAGTTCACCGACTTGATTCGGGCTCGAAGTTCACGAAGATTCGCCATGTCCTATTCCCTCCCTTCAATTGCGAAAACGGTCATTGAGTAGCTCAACCTGCCTAGTTCTGGGCAGTCTTGCGGGAGACCGTAATCTGCTGCTTCTTGAGCTCGCCCTCGTCGAGTGCCTCGACCGGAGCCTCGGAAGCCAGCGGTGCGCCCTCAGAAGTCTGGAAGGACTTCTTGAAGTTAGCGGTAGCGGACTTCAGAGCAGCCTTGGACTCGTCAGAGAAGGCGACGCCGCCGTCAATCTGCTCGAAGACTGCAGGCTGAGTGTCCTGCAGGTGCTCAAGCAGCTCGGCCTCGAAGCGACGGACGTCCTCAACCGGGACATCGTCGAATTCGCCCTCACCAGCGAGGTAGATGGAGGTCATCTGGTACTCGACCGGCTGCGGGTGGTTTTCCTTCTGCTTCAGCAGCTCAACCAGACGCTGACCGCGCTCCAGCTGACGCTTGGAGGCATCGTCCAGGTCGGATGCGAACATTGCGAATGCTTCCAGGTCGCGGTAGGACGCGAGGTCCAGACGCAGGTTACCGGAAACCTTCTTCATGCCCTTGGTCTGTGCGGCACCACCAACACGGGAAACCGACACACCGACGTTAATAGCCGGGCGGACACCCTGGTTGAACAGGTCGGACTCGAGGAAGACCTGGCCATCGGTAATGGAAATGACGTTGGTCGGAATGAAGGCCGACACGTCGTTTGCCTTGGTCTCGATGATCGGCAGTGCGGTCAGCGAGCCTGCACCCATGTCGTCGGAGAGCTTCGCAGCACGCTCCAGCAGACGGGAGTGGAGGTAGAAGACGTCACCCGGGTAAGCTTCGCGTCCCGGCGGGCGACGCAGCAGCAGCGAGATGGCACGGTATGCCTCTGCCTGCTTAGTCAGATCATCGTAAATGACCAGGACGTGCTTGCCCTGGTACATCCAGTGCTGACCCAGTGCGGCGCCTGCGAATGGTGCAAGCCACTTGAAGCCTGCGGCATCCGACGCCGGGGCAGCAACGATGGTGGTGTACTCGAGTGCGCCCTGCTCCTCGAGGGTCTGGCGCACACCAGCAATGGTGGAGCCCTTCTGACCGATAGCAACGTAGATGCATCGCACCTGCTTGCTCGGGTCACCGGACTCCCAGTTAGCCTTCTGGTTCAAAATGGTGTCCAGGCAGACCGCGGTCTTACCGGTCTTACGGTCACCAATGATCAGCTGACGCTGACCACGACCAATTGGGGTCATTGCGTCGATGGCCTTAATACCAGTAGCCATCGGCTCTTCAACCGGCTGACGCTGCAGCACGGTCGGTGCCTGCAGCTCGAGGACGCGGTCCTCTTCAGCCTCAATGTCGCCCAGGCCGTCAATCGGCTGGCCCAGGGGGTTAATTACGCGACCGAGGAACTTGTCCCCGACCGGAATCGAAAGGACGTCACCCGTCCGCTTTACCTCGTCACCCTCTTTAAGCGACTCGAAGTTACCCAGCACCACAACGCCGACCTTGTCGGTGTCAAGGTTCTGAGCGACGCCAATAACGCCGCCCGGGAACTCCAGAAGCTCATTCGTCATGACCGACGGCATTCCCGAAACCTGGGCGATACCATCAGCTGCACTGATAACAACGCCAACCTCCTCACGGGAGGCCTCCGGGGAGTAGCTCGAGGTGTAGTTCGCAATCGCGCTACGGATCTCGTCGGAGGAGATCGTCAGCTCCGCCATGTTCTTCCTGCTCTCGGTAATATTCTTCCAGTGATTAATCGTCTAAACCATCCGTCAGCCGAGGCCGACGCGCAGCTTCTCAAGCTTTGTTGAAAGGCTACCGTCGATGACCTCGTCGCCAACCCGGATGACCAGTCCACCGAGAATCGACTTGTCGATCACGGTGTGGATGGACATCGCCTTGCCGTAGACTCGGCCGAGCTTGTCCGCCAGTGCTCGCTCTTGCTCGTCAGAGACGGCCGTGGCACTGGTCACGCGAGCGACGACGTGGTTCCGCAGGCCGGCGGCTAGCCGGGACAGGGAGTCAATGTCGTCCGCGGGGCGCTTGGATGGGCGGCCAACAGCCTGCAGTGCCAGGGTTTCGGTCACGGAAGTGACCTTGCCGTACAGCACAGAGGCGAGGAGCCCACGCTTGGCTTCGGGGGTTGCGGCCTTGTCGGCCAGCAGCTGTTCAAGCTGCGACTGCTCAGCCAGGATGTGTCCCAGTTGGAACAGCTCAGACTCAACAGTCTCAAGCTGTCCCTGGCCTTCGGCAGAGCGAAGGAGGGCTCGACGGCCCAGCTCTACCAAACCCTCACGCATTTCACGCGGGGTGGACCATACCTGCGCGGCAGCATCCACGACGAGGTTAAGAGTCGTCTCAGATACCTTGCCCGCGAACAGGCTCCGGACAAGGCCGGAACGCTGTTCCGCAGTCGCCGAGGTGTCGGCGACAGCGACACGCAGGCCGCGGTCGGAGTCCAGGACCTCGACGATGTCGAAAAGCTCGGAACCAGTCTGAGCAGCCTGAGCAACAGCGACATTGTCGCCACCGATAGCGGCGTCCAGTCGCTGGCTAAGGGCTGCCAGGGATTCGCGGCTTGCTGCGTGCATGTCGCCTACTTTCCGGCCGGGGCCACGGTGTCAAGGTTGGACAAGAAGTTGTCAATCGTCGACGAGTTACGAACGTCGTCGGAAAGCTGCTCGCCCAGAAGGCGCTCAGCGAGATTGATGGAGTTCTGGCCCATTTCCTTACGCAGCTCTGCGACTACCTGCTCACGCTGGGCAGCGAGCTGCTTCTCACCGGACTCGATGATTCGTGCGCTCTCGTCATTAGCCTTGGTCGTAGCGTCTGCAATGATGCGCTGACCCTGTGCACGGGCTTCGTCGCGAATCTTTGCTGCTTCAGTACGGGCCTCTGCGAGCTGACTGTTGTACTTTTCCAGAGCGGCCTTGGCTTCAGCCTGTGCAGCTTCAGCGCGTTCAATGCCGCCCTCAATCCGGTCCTCCCGCTCGGTCAGGACCTCCTGGAACTTCGGAAGAACGAGCTTCCAGAAGAGAACCAGGATAACTACCAGCGGGACAACGGACCAGACGATGTCATAGGTCTTTGGCAGCAGCGGGTTAATGGACTCTCCCATCGGGAGGTCACCCGCCGCTAGCAAAAAGGTGAAATCTGTCATGGTTTACGTGTTCTCCGCTTGAAGGTCCGGACTTAGAAAACGAAGCCTGCGACCAGGCCGATCAGGGCGAGAGCCTCAGTGAAGGCGATACCCAGGAACATGGTGGTACGCAGCTGGCCGGCCATCTCAGGCTGGCGTGCCATACCCTCAACGGTCTTGCCGGCGACGATACCGATACCGAGGCCCGGGCCCAGGGTGGACAGACCGTAACCGATGGTCTTCAGGCCAGCGTTGGTGTCGACAGCCTGGACAGCGTCCTGGGCGGAGAGGATGACGTCGTTCATTATGAACCGTTCCCTTTCTTAAAGGATGGCCCCGGATTAAAGATTGTTCTAAGTAGGCCCGGGGCTTTTGTGGGTCAAGTGGGTCTTGCTATTAAATTTGCGAGGCCTTGTTGCCGAAGTTGCGGCCTCATTAGTTATGGGTTAGTGCTCGTCTGCGTGCAGCGACAGTTCGATGTAGACGGCGCTCAGCAGGGCAAAGATGTATGCCTGCAGGAAAATCACCAGCATCTCGAACAGCGTGAATGCTACCGCAGCGACAAGGGTCAACCCGGACAGGGCGGTCCAACCATTCAGCTGCCAGAAGAAGAAGTTCGTGGCACCGAAAAGCAGGACTAGAACCATGTGGCCCGCCAGCATGTTGGCCATCAGACGGATGGTCAGCGTAACTGGGCGGAGAACGAAGTTGGAGAAAATCTCGATCGGCACCACGATGAGGTGGAGTACCGGTGGCAAGTTCGGAATAACGACTGCCGACTTCACAAACTTGAAGAAGCCCATCTTCTTCGAGCCCGCGTAAATGAAGGCAACGTATGCGAACAGGGCCAGAACCAGTGGCATACCGATTCGGGCGTTCGGCGAAATATTGAGGCCAGGAATAATAGCCGCAATATTCATCGAGATAACAAGGAAGAAGATGGTGGCCAGAACCGGAAGGAAACGACGCCCCTCCTTCTTACCCAGAATCTCCTCCGCGATGTGGATGCGGACGAAGTCCAGCATCAACTCCGCAACGTTCTGCAGACCAGTCGGCACGAGCTTCGGACGACGCATTGCGACGACGAAGAACACGGCGACGATCACGGCCATCAAAAGACGAACAATCATCAGGCGGTCCATGGCGTACCAGTCGCCACTGCCACCTAAAATGAAGTCGCCAAATTGTTCACCCGGGAAATACTCCTCCTGCAAGTTGGGTGAGTGAAACTCACCCCGCATCTCGGCAAGTGTTGTAACGCTCAGCGTTCTCTCCCGTGATTGGGCCGCTAGAACTATTGTCAAGCGGTGCGAAGGACGTCATTTAACGTGTCGCGCCGCGGATTCCATTCGCTCATCAGCACGGCGCTCACGGGGACCGTACCTGTGGAAATGATAGTTATTTCGCTACAGGCCGTCTTACCCGAAACTCAGGATAACAGTTCTGACTCATTTTCCCCACCCGGTACACCCCCGCGTTTCCGACCCCGAAACCAACAAAGAGGCCGACCCCCGCTGTGGGTTTCGGCCTCTATTTGTGGCATCTTCTGCACAAACTGGACAATATGCTTATTACCTGCGGTTTTAGAGGCGCATTGCAGCCTCTCAGCAGGTCAACAAGTTATTAACGAGCTATTCGTCCTTCATTGGTTGCACATAAGTGAGGTTAGATTGCGACATTCCCCACACTTCTGCACCCAGCGTCACCATCAGCGTGAGTACAACAGTGACGAAGAAAGTCATGTTGTCATAAAACTCAAGATTTCTAATAACAACCAGGACACCGATCAATACGACAATCTTCAACAACCAGCCACCCAGTACAACGGCAAGCGTGACGGACGGCGAAGTTCGAGCAGTAAAGAGGATGCCTAGAACGGTAAGCAATACGAAGCTTCCGCTAATGCCCGCACCAAGGAGTACGCCCCAGACACCGGGCATACCGTTTTTGCCACCCCAGACCAGCAGCGAAAGCACGGTAATCACAGCGAGCGCGATTGCGCCCGAGCGAGCAGCAGCCAGCAGCGGTCGCCGCGAATCGTCGTATTTAGACTCGGGCTCCGGAGTTGTTTTTTCAGTCACGGTCGAAGATTGTACCTTCTGCGTCCACGTCGACGTCTTATAACCTGCCGGACCCCACTTCCACTTCTGGGACGCGCTCCCGTTGAACGGTCGTCGGCAAGCGCATTGCGACGGCGGAGGGTGAAGACAACCGCGATGATAAGCAGGATCCCGAAGGTGAGAGCGACAAATTCAAAGGGGAAAATGGTGGTGGCAACGGCGGCGTACGCGACGACCGACACCCATAGGTAAAGCACTAGCACCACGCGGCGATGACTGTGTCCCATCGACAGGAGGCGGTGGTGAATATGCATTTTGTCGGGTGAGAAGGGTGACTTGCCCTGGCTGACGCGGCGAACGACAGCAAGCAGCAAGTCGAGCATTGGCACGCTAATTGCTGCGATGACGACCACAACCGGCGAGATTAGAGCGATGACGTCAGCGGTGCCGTACATGGAGGGCGCGATGCGTCCCGACGCCGACACCGATGCCGCTGCGAGCAGCAAGCCGATCATCATGGCACCGGAATCGCCCATGAAAATGCGTGCGGGCTCGAAGTTGTGCGGCAAGAAGCCCAGGCAAGCGCCGAGGAGGCACGCGGAAATCATCGCGGGTGGATAGGCAGACACGGTTCCGCCTTGGTCGTGAAGCATGACCATCGAATAGACAAGGATTGCAGCTGCGGCGATCATGCCGAGTCCAGCTGCGAGACCATCGATGCCGTCAACAAAGTTGAAGGCGTTAATCAATGCCACAGTAAATAGGACAGTCAAGACTGTGGACATGATTGGATCGAGAATGAGCGTGGCGCCGCCACTGAACGGGATATAGAGCAGATACCAATTGACGCCCATAAATGACATCAAAAGTGCCGCCGCGACCTGCCCCACCAACTTCGTGAGGGCATCTAAGTCAAAGAGGTCATCCCAAATACCGACGATTAGCAAGAGCGACGCGGCCGCCACAACTGCCCTCATATCTGGAGTCATGGGCGGAAAACCACGGTTGAGAGCCGGCATCACCGAGGCAAGGGCGATAGCTGCGACCACCCCGGAGTACATCGCCACGCCTCCGAGCCTGGGCTTCGGAATATCGTGGACATCGCGCGTGCGGGGCGCATCCAACCAGCCCGAGCGGACCAGCACATAACGCACCACTCCAGTGAGCAAATAACTGACAGCAGCGGAAACTAAAACGAGCATGGCGAGCTCGCGGATGGGCACACCTGCCCCACCCGACTGGGCTGCCAATAAGCTCATGTCCGCCACTAGGTACTACTCACCCACACAATCGCTGCAGATACTAAACAGGAAAAGCCTTAGGTAGACAAGACTACTGCCCCAGCAGTCGCTCGGGCGTAGTACTCAAAACCTCGGCAACCGCCGCTGCTGACACAGCGCCTTCGCGCAGAATCCGCGGCACTGGAGTCGAGATATCGACAATCGTCGATGGGGTGCCAATCGTGGCTTCGCCGCCGTCGACGTAGACAGCCGCTTCCCCACCCAACATCTGCTTGGCACGCACGGCATTGGTGGCCGGTGCCTGGCCGGAGATGTTCGCACTGGACACGGCCATCGGACCGGTGCGGCGCAGAATCTCGATAGCAATTGGGTGCAGCGGCATGCGCAGCATGACCGTACCCGCGGTATCACCAAGGTTCCACGGCAAGCTCGGCGCCTGGTTCACAACCAGCGACAGTCCGCCCGGCCAGAAAGCCTCCACCAGCGTGCGAGCAGCTGGCGAGTATTCGCGGACGAGCCCCTCAATCGTGTTCCAGGAACCCACGAGCACCGGTACCGGCATATCCGGGCCGCGGTGCTTGGCACGCAGCAAGGAGGCAACGGCCTGGTTATCAAAGGCATCGCAGCCAAGGCCGTAGACGGTATCGGTAGGCATAACGACCAGCCGTCCTGCCTTCACTGCATCTACTGCTGCTGCAATTGCGCGTTCGCGGTTTTCATCTGTGCTGCAGTCCATAATCCTGCTCATCAGATTTGTGCTCCTGCTTCAAAGTTTGCTTTTAAGATCAATTTTTGCGTCCCACCGTAAAACGGTCACGGCCCGCAAAGTCACGGTGGACCTCTACATCAGCGTAATCCCAGGTGTCCTTTAGCAGTGAACTGACATCGTCTCCTGAAGAGTCATCGTGCTCGATGCCGATGACTCCACCCGGCCGCACCAGCGCATCCACTAGGTTCATCATAGGTCGAATGACATCTAGCCCATCGTCGCCGCCGAAGACCGCAGAGTGCGGATCAGCTCTCACTTCGGGGTCAACTTCGGTGTCTTCGGGCACATATGGAGGGTTGGACACAACAATGTCGGTCTCGCCTACCCATTCTGCGAGCTCAGCGCCATCATCAATCAGCTGAACATCCGTGACATCGCCAGCAATCAGACGCACACGCCCATCGCCGTACGTCTCGATATTCTTCGCAGCCCACGCCCGTGCCCGCTCAGAGAGCTCCACAGCCACCACGTCCGCTTCGGGTACGGCATCGGCGATCGCCAACGCCAACGCACCGGATCCAGTACACAAGTCAACGATTTTCGGCTTGACGACGCCACTTGCGACCAGTTCACGGGCTCGATCGATTGCCCACTGCGCGAGCAGTTCCGTCTCCGGCCGGGGTACAAAAACACCGGGCCCGACCTGTAGTTCCAGGCTCATCATCGGCGCCGTACCGAGGATGTGCTGCAGTGGCTCACGAGCCACTCTGCGGGCCAGTATCTCGGCCAGATACTTGCGACCGTCCTCATCGGTGTACGGTTCGTCTCCGCGGAAGATAATGTCTGCCGATCCCGCATCGACTGCGGCTGCAAATAGCGCCCGTGCGTCGGCATCCGGAGAAGCCAGCGCCGCGTCGTCAAGCGTGCGACGCGCATAGCGAAACAGCTCGCCGAGAGTACGGACGGAATCCGGTAACGTCGGCGAGCTATTTTCTGCGGGCGTGGGGCTACTCGGCTTCAAGACGCTCAGCGCGCTCCGCGTCGTGGAGGGCCTTGAGCAGGTCATCCATGTCGCCGCCCAGCACCGAGTCCAGGTTGTGAGCCTTGTAACCGATGCGGTGATCGGAAACGCGGTTCTCCGGGAAGTTGTAAGTGCGGATGCGCTCGGAGCGATCCATGTTGCGCACCTGAGACTTACGCTGGTCAGAGGCAGCCTCGGCGATCTCCTCTTCCTTCATCTGCTGCAGTCGAGCAGCAAGGACCTGCATAGCGCGGGCCTTGTTCTGAATCTGCGAGCGTTCCTTCTGACAGGTAACAACGAGACCAGTCGGAAGGTGCGTCAGGCGAACGGCGGAGTCAGTCGTGTTAACACCCTGACCGCCCTTACCGGAGGAGCGGTAGACGTCGACACGCAGATCCTTTTCATCAATCTGGATGTCTTCGACCTCGTCGGGCTCCGGGTAGACCAGCACACCAGCGGCGGACGTTTGAATACGGCCCTGAGATTCGGTAACCGGCACGCGCTGCACGCGGTGGACGCCACCTTCAAACTTGAACACGCTCCACGCACCGTCGCGGGACGGAGTCTTGGCTCGGATGGACATAGTCATGTCCTTCACGCCGCCGAGATCAGACTCGGACAGACCGAGAATCTCGGTGGTAAAGCCGTGCTTTTCTGCATAGCGCTGGTACATGCGAGCGAGCTCACCTGCGAAGAGCGCAGCCTCCTCACCGCCGGCACCGGACTTGAGCTCCATAACGATGTCATCGCTGTCGTGCGGATCGCGCGGAGCCAGCAGGTCGGCGAGCTTCTCCTCGAGTTCCTCTGCCTCGGCAGCGAGACGCTCAGCCTCAGCTGCGAACTCGGAGTCCTCGTATGCCATCTCGCGAGCTGCCTCCAGGTCATCCTGGACCTCAGTCAGCTTCTTGTGAGTCTGAATGACCGGCTGCAGCTCATTGAAGCGCTTGCCGACCTTACGGGCAGCCTTCGGGTCGTTGTGCAGCTCGGGGTCAGCCAGCTGCGCCTCGAGCCCGTGGTATTCGGAGAGGATGTCGTCAACTGCGGAAACCTGATTAGCCATTGAATATTCCTTCAGATTGTGATGGGTGAAATGCTGGTTGGTGCTGTGGTTTGCGGCTAACCCCAGCTAAAGCATGTCGTCCACATCAACGTCGGCGGCCATTGGTGCAGAAGAAGCCACCTGCATCAGGAATTCCTTGTTATTCCGGGTCTTCTTCAGCTGCTTAATCAACAGGTCAATAGCAGCCTGCGACTCCAGCGCGGAGAGGATGCGGCGCAGCTTGTGCATAATGCGAGCCTCCTCCGTGCTGAGCAGTAGCTCATCCTTACGAGTACCCGACGGGTTGACATCCACTGCCGGGAACACGCGGCGCTCGGAGATTTTACGGTCGAGCTTCAGCTCGGCGTTACCGGTGCCCTTGAACTCCTCGAAGATAACAGTGTCGCCTGCGGAACCGGTCTCCACCATCGCGGTGGCGATGATGGTGAGGCTGCCGCCTTCTTCGATGTTTCGGGCAGCACCCAAGAAGCGCTTCGGCGGGTACAGAGCGTTGGAGTCCACACCACCGGAGAGGATTCGTCCCGATGCCGGCGAAGAGTTGTTGTACGCACGGCCAAGGCGGGTAATGGAGTCCAGCAGTACGACGACGTCCTGCCCCTGTTCCACCAGACGCTTTGCACGCTCAATAGCCAACTCGGCCACTGCCGTGTGATCTGACGGCGGGCGGTCGAAGGTAGAAGCAATAACCTCGCCACGGACACTGCGCTGCATGTCGGTGACTTCCTCCGGGCGCTCGTCGACAAGCACGACCATCATGTAGCACTCGGGGTTGTTCGTCGCGATAGCGTTCGCAATGTTCTGCAGGATCGTGGTCTTACCGGCCTTCGGCGGCGAAACGATGAGCGCACGCTGACCCTTACCAATCGGCATAATCAGGTCGATGACGCGAGTGGTGAGAATCTTCTGCTCGGTCTCCAGGCGCAGGCGACGGTTCGGGTACAGCGGGGTGAGCTTAGCGAAGTTCGGCCGCTGCTTTGCCTGCTCCGGATCGATGCCGTTTACAGTTTCGACCTTGACCAGCGGGTTGTACTTGCGGCGATTACGGCCGTTGCCATGAGTGACCTGGCCCGAGCCATTCTCACGCGGCATGCGGACCTGACCAGTGACGGCGTCGCCCTTGCGCAGACCGTATTTACGAACCATTTGCGCGGACACCAGCACATCGTTAGAGCCCGGCAGGTATCCGGACGTGCGCACGAATGCGGTCTTGTTATCTAGCACATCGACGATGCCAGCCACCGGCTGGAGAACGTCATCCTCGCGGATCTCGTCCTGACCGCCGTGTCCCCCACCGTTGTTATCGCGTCCGCGACGGTCGCGGCGATTGCGACGGTTGCGGCGGTTACGGTTGCCACGACCGTCATCGTCATGGTTATTGCGGTCGTTATTGCGATTGTTGTTGCGACCGCGGCGGTTGTTGCGGTTGCCGCGGCCTTCATCGTCGTTGTCTCGATCGTGGTTGTTGCGATCGTTGCGGTTATTACGGTCGTTGCGATCACCGCGGTCATTACGATCATTACGATCGTTGCGATTGTCGTTGCGATCACCGCGGTCGTTGCCGTTATCGGAATCGTCGCGGCTATCGTTGCTGCGATCGTCCTGATTCTCCTGCTCGCGCTGACGAGCACGGTTACGACGATTTCGACGCTGCTGAGAACGGGACATCTCCTCGCGACCATCCGCGTTGGCGTCGTCTCGCTTGTCGTTGCCCTTGTCGCTCTTGTCGGCGCTCTTACTGGAACCCTTATCCGCGCTTTCCGACGGCGATTCCTTGGCATCCTTCGCCTTGGAGCCGGTATCCGCAGCCCCAGCCGCAGCCTTCTTCGCGCGAGATTTCCGAGCTGGAGCGGAACCAGCAGCCGGGGCACCATTCTTAATGGCCTCAATCAGCTCATGCTTGCGCATGGCGGAGATGCCGCGAATGCCCTTGCTGGAAGCGATTTCACGCAGTTCTGCCATTCGGAGGGCCGCAAGATTCTCTGGGCCGCCTGCCGTGGCAGTGGTGTCCGTATCGGTCACGGATGTCCTTTCATCGACCTTCCCTGCAGTCACTCTCTACAGGGGGCTATGTCATTGACACTTTTTCGCTCTTACTGCCCGCCACCGCGTGTGCTCCGTCGTCGAACCTTTACCACGTGCGGAAAAGTAGCCGCAGCTGACGGGAAACTATCGAAAAAGCCAGGCAAAAGACCTCGACGTTGAAACTAAACCGAGGCATCTTGCCTACATTATTT
Source organism: Corynebacterium sp. HMSC064E07 (assembly GCF_001815745.1). Classification (NCBI taxonomy): domain Bacteria; kingdom Bacillati; phylum Actinomycetota; class Actinomycetes; order Mycobacteriales; family Corynebacteriaceae; genus Corynebacterium; species Corynebacterium sp. HMSC064E07. The sequence continues at coordinate 85,023 of NZ_KV821813.1, forward strand.
CCGCATCTCAAACCCGAGCGTCCGGGCTGAAGATGGTTAGGAAATTTTAGGTCCACAGCACCGCAAGACTATGTAGTCGCACTACTGATTTATGTGTTTTCAATGTCACGTTGCGCCATCGCGTTGTGTGAACAACTGCGAAGGTCAACGGCATGCGGAGTACATGAAGAAGTACGTATCTAGCCGCGTATTGAAAACGACCTATTGCCCAAGGATAGTCACCAAATAGTCAGGTAGCAACACTAGTTCTCACCTGCGTTTCGCTAGGTCGCGGGGCTGTGAGTCGGTACTGTAGAGCTCATGCGCAGTACGATGCCTCATATTCCTCTCAATATCGCTCAGATTGTGGAATACGGTCGCACCATTCACGGTCGGACTCCGGTGACCTCCTGGAACAGTGACGGCCCCGAGACCACCACTTTTGCCGCCATCGCCGCACGCGCTAGTGCGCTGGCACATGCACTTCGCGATGAGCTCGGCATCGACGGGGATCAGCGCATCGCTACCCTGATGTACAACTGCGCCGAACACTTCGAGGTCTTCCTCGGCGTCGCCTCCATGGGCGCGGTATTCCAGCCGCTGAACAAGCAGCTCATGCCGGATCAGATTGTGCACATTATCAATCACGCCGATGACCAGGTCATCATCGCGGACCCGACCGAGATCGAACTACTCGCCGAGGTTCTTCCGCACTGCCCGCGCGTCCGCGCTGTCATCATTATCGGTATCGGTGATCTGTCTGACGTGGCTGAGCAACTGCCGGATGGTATCCCGTGGTACTCCTACGAATCGCTCATCGACGGACGCCCCAGCCGCTTCGACTGGCCTGAGCTCGATGAAAACTCCGGTGCAGCCATGTGCTATTCGACGGGCACCGAGGGCGCACCTAAAGGTGTCGTCTACAGCCACCGTTCGCTGTACTTGCACAGCCTGAATATGCGCACCACTGACTCCTTTGCCATCTCGCATGGAAACCCGTGGCTTTGCTGTGTGCCCATTTATCACGTCCTGTCCTGGGGCGTGCCGCTGGCCTCCTTCATGTGCGGGGCGTCGCTAATCTTCCCCGGCGCGGACCTGTCCGCACCGCGTCTGGCAGAAATCATCGAAACCTCAATGCCGCGCGTAGCTCAGGGCGTGCCGACGCTGTGGATTAACCTCATGGCACACTACCTCAGCAATCCTCCGAAGCGCATGAGTCTGCAGGAGATTTTCTCGGGCGGTTCTCCTGTCCCACCTGCATTGATTCGGCTATGGGAAGAGCGCTACGGTGTCGATGTCATCCACTTCTGGGGCATGACCGAGACTTCGCCTATCGGTACCGTGGCACGACCTCCGTACGGCGCCTCCGGTGAGGCCCGCGAACGCTACCGTGTCAGCCAAGGACGTTTCCCGGACATCATGCAGTTCCGCATTGTTGATGACAACGACCGCGTGCTCGACCTGCATGACCGCAACCAGGGTGAGCTGCAGGTGCGCGGCAACACGGTCACCGGAGGCTACTACAGCTCTCCGGAGGCTCAAGATGGAGGCACCGCGCACTTCTTCCGCGGTGCGGAGGTCGACGAGGCTAGCGAACAGTTCACCGAGGACGGGTGGCTCCGCACTGGCGATGTCGGCTCGATTACTCACGACGGCTACCTGACTATTCATGACCGTGCTCGCGATGTCATTCGTTCCGGTGGTGAGTGGATCTACTCCGCTCAGCTGGAAAACTTCGTAATGGAAAGCCCACAGGTACTCGAGTGCGCGATTATCGGCATGCCAGATAAAAAGTGGGGTGAGCGCCCACTGGCCATTACGGTGCTGATGCCGGAAGTTGAACAGAGCAAGGAGACCGCTGAAATGCTCCGCGATGAACTGCGGCCAAAGCTGCCAAAGTGGATGCTGCCGGAGTACTGGGCCTTCGTGGACTCAATCGATAAGACCTCAGTGGGCAAGTTCGACAAGAAAGACCTGCGCTCGCACTTGAGCGCAGGTCAGTACAGCATCGTGAAACTGAAGGGGCCGGGCGAAAAGTAGGTAGCAGGCTAAGCCACTGGCCCGGCACCTGGCCGCAGCTGCGGCTTAGCCGTCGACCACGACCTTAACCGGCTCACCGATTCCCAGCTCCATGACCTTGATGCCAGCCTCGCGGGCATCGTCCAAGATCTTCTCATCTACTGCAGTAGTTCCCAGAACCATACAGGTCGGACCAGCACCCGAGAGGAATGCCGCGTAGCCACGGTTGCGCAGGCGGTTGACCCACTCTGCGGTCACCGGCAGCACGTCGGAGCGGTACGGCTGGTGCAGGCGATCTCGCGTTCCCTCCCACAGCAGTTCCGGGTGGGACTGCAGCGCTGCGGTCATAACCGCAGTACGAGAGACATTGAAACGAGCGTCGACATGCGAAACATCGCTCGGCAGCACCTGACGAACTGCATTCGTGGAGGCGTGGAATGCCGGTACGAGTGCGGTCGCCTGAATGGACTCATGCACCGGAATGCTCACTGCTCGGTACTGGGGCGCGGTGCGACCATCGACAGGCTTGTCGGTCCAGCTGACCACTGCCCCGCCGAGGACGGATGCACCAGCGTTATCCGGGTGGCCTTCGAATACCGAGGATTCTTGGATTACCTGGTCGTCGGTAAGCGGGAAGCCCGCCAGACCGTTAGCGGCAGCGACACCAGCAACGGCGGCGGCTGCGGAAGAGCCTAGACCGCGCGACTGCGGAATGGTGTTGTGGCAAATAACCTTCAGCCCCGGTGCCTCGACACCTGCGGCGCGAAGGCCCGCGCGAATCGCGCGCAAAACCAGATTAGATTCGTTGCGCGGCAGGTCGACTTCGCCCTCGCCGTGAATTTCAACGACGACACCGGACTCGATGACCTCGACCTCGACGATGTCGTAGAGCGCAACTGCCAACCCCAGGGTGTCGAAGCCCGGGCCCAAGTTCGCTGACGAACCTGCAACCGTGACGGTGACCTTCTGACCCGGGAAAAGCTCCTGTGCCATTTAGATATCCATTCCTTCGATACGAATGACGTTGTTGACGGCCAAAACCGCGTCGTTGGCGCGCAATTCGTCGACCGTTGCTTCCAAATCCTTCTCCAGTGCCTTGTGGGTCACGATGACCAGGCGAGCGCCGTTGGCGCCCTCTTCCTGGCGGACGGTGCGCAGGGAGATGTTGTGATCAGAGAAGGTACGAGCGACATCGGCAAGCACTCCGACACGATCGTCGACGTGCAGGTCGATGTGGTAGCGGGTGCGAACGTCACCGAAGTCGAGAATCGGCAGGTTAGCGTAGGTGGAATCTCCCGGTGCGCGACCACCGTGGACAATGTTGCGAGCAGCTGCAACGAGGTCACCGAGCACTGCGGAGGCGGTCGGATTACCACCAGCGCCGTTGCCGTAGAACATCAGGCGACCAGCGGCCTCGGCCTCAATGAAGACAGCGTTGAAAGACTCACGCACAGTTGCCAGCGGGTGACGACGTGGAATCAGCGCTGGGTACACGCGGGCGGAAATGGACTCCTTGCCATTTTCGTCCGTAACCCGCTCACAGGTAGCCAGCAGCTTAATGGTGCAGTCTGCGCTCTTGGCGGCTGCGATGTCGTCAGCGGTGATCTCGGTAATACCCTCGCAGTGAACATCATCAGCAGTCACGCGGGTGTGGAATGCCAGGCTGGCCAGAATAGCTGCCTTGGAAGCGGCATCGTGGCCCTCGACGTCTGCAGTCGGGTCGGCCTCGGCGTAACCCAGGCGGGTGGCCTCTGCCAGCATCTCGTCGTAGTCCGCACCAGTGGAGTCCATCGCATCAAGGATGAAGTTGGTAGTGCCGTTGACAATACCCATGACCTTATTGACAGTGTCACCGGCCAGCGAACGGCGCAGCGGCCCGACGACCGGGATAGCTGCAGCCACAGCTGCCTCAAAGAACAGGTCGACACCCGAGGAATCGGCAGCCTCAGAGAGCTCCTCGCCGTGAGCGGCGACGAGTGCCTTGTTGGCGGTCACGACCGACTTGCCGGCACGCAGTGCCTCCAGCACAACGCGACGTGGGTAATCAATGCCGCCGATGACCTCGACTACCAGGTCAACGTCATCGCGCTGAACCAGCGAAAAAGCATCATCGGTAAGAAGATCCTGATCCACATTCGGACGCGGCTTGGTCTTGTCGCTCACAGCAATACCAACGACCTCGACCGGGCCGCCGATGCGGCGCTCGAAGTCCTCAGCCTTCTCGTTGAGCAGGCGGTAAACCTCAGTACCGACTGTGCCAAGACCTAAAATAGCGACACCAACTTTGTGGCCCTCGCCCTTTCCAGGATTATTCGTTGCGGCAGTCATCGTGGCGTTTCACACTCCAGGCTTAGTAAGTCTTGTACGGTTTCTCGTCTTAATATTTGGGTCACTTGACCATCGCATACCGACACTACTGGTGGTCGCGTCAGCATGTTGTAGCGGCTGGCCATTGCGTAACAGTATGCCCCAGTAGCAGCGAGCGCGAACAGATCACCCTCGACAATGTCGTTCGGGTAGTTCGCATCGTTAATCAGAATGTCTCCCGATTCACAGTGCTTTCCGACGACGCGGGTGGGAATCCTGGAACCGGACACCTCGCGATTAACAACGCGACCATCATAGTTCGAGCCGTAAAGCGCCGGACGAATATTGTCGCTCATGCCGCCATCGACCGATACGTAACGACGGGTCATGCCGTCATCGATGGTCACATCCTTCAAAGTGCCCACTTCGTACACCGTGACCATGGACGGGCCAACGATGGCACGACCTGGTTCAACAGCCACTGCCGGAGTCGCAATGCCGATATGCTGCGCAAGCTTGTCCACAGCAGTGAGGATCTCGTCGGCAAGCGGAGCAACGTCGAGGGGCTGCTCGCCTGCGGTGTAGGCGATTCCGAAACCGCCACCGAGGTCGAGGGTGTTGAAGTGTTCCGAGATTTCAGTGCCGTGACGTTCGACCAGCTTTTCCACCAGTGAGAACACGCGCTCGGCGGCGAGAATGAAACCGTCGGAATCGACAATCTGGGAGCCGATGTGGCAGTGCAGACCAACTAGGCGCAGATTGTCGTCCTCTTCTACGAGGTTGGCAGCTTCCAGCGCCGAACCGGACGCGAGGGAAAAGCCGAACTTTTGATCTTCATGCGCAGTAGCAATGAACTCGTGGGTGTGCGCTTCCACACCGGGCTTCACGCGAACGAGCACGTCCTGCACCACGCCTGCTTCAGCCGCTACCTCGGACAGGCGACGTAGCTCCGAACGGGAGTCAAGCACAATCTTGCCCACGCCGGCGGAGATAGCATCACGCAGCTCAGCGGTGGACTTGTTGTTGCCGTGGAAGGTCATGTCCTTGGCTGGGAATCCCGCAGCCAGAGCGATAGCCATCTCGTTGCCCGAGGCGACATCGAGATGCAGCCCCTCCTCCATTACCCAGCGGGCGATGGTCTTCGACAGGAAAGCCTTGGATGCGTAGTGGACATTCTCCGCGCCGCGGAAGGCCTTGGCCATCGAGCGGCAGCGGGAGCGGAAGTCCTGCTCATCGACGACAAAAACCGGAGTGCCAAATTCCTTGGCAATGTCGACCAGGCTCACGCCGCCAATTTCCACCGAGCCGGGGTTATCTTCGTCATCGCCCCGACGACGGGCGGTAGTTGGCCAGACATGCGCTGGTAGTTCATTAAATTGGGTGGAATCGGGTCGAGTGTAGCCACCCAGTTCGAAACCATTGCCGTCGATAGGCACGAAACAGCTCTCTTTCTCCGTTACCCGGGCGGAGCAACGGGGTGTAGTTTTACGGGCGCGTTCGACTACATGCGCTCAGGTGCGGTAACACCGAGCAGCTGCAGAGCATTGGCCAGCGTCTGGCGGGTAGCCTCAGCCAGGCCGAGACGAGCACGGTGTAGCTCAGATACCTCTTCGTCTGCCTTTGGCAGAATCTGGCAGGTGTCGTAGAAGCGGTGGAAGACACCGGCGAGCTGCTCAGAGTAACGGGCAATGCGGTGTGGTTCCCGCAGGTCAGCAGCAGACTTGATGATGGCCGGGAACTCACCGATAGTGCGGATGAGCTCACCTTCACGGTCCTCTACCAGCAGGGAGAAGTCAGCGCCTTCGCTGGTCACACCGGCCTCTTCGGCACGGCGGCCGATTGAGCACAAACGAGCGTGGCCGTACTGGACGTAGTAGACCGGGTTGTCGCTGGACTGCGAAGCCCACAGCCCCAGGTCGATATCCAGGCTGGAGTCCACAGAGGAACGGATTAGCGAGTAGCGAGCAGCATCGACGCCGATTGCCTCAACCAGGTCGTCCAAGGTGACCACTGTGCCCGCACGCTTCGACATCCGGACAGCCTTGCCGTCGCGAAGCAAGTTGACCATCTGACCGATGAGCACCTCGACGCCATCGGCGTTGTAGCCGAGCGCTGCAGCGGCCGCGCGCAGACGCGCGATGTAGCCGTGGTGATCGGCACCCAGCATGTAGATGCACAGGTTGTGGCCGCGGTCGAACTTGTTCTTAACGTATGCGATGTCACCTGCGATGTAGGCTGCGTCGCCGTCGGACTTGATGACCACGCGGTCCTTGTCGTCACCGTAATCGGTGGACTTCAGCCACCATGCGCCGTCAGCTTCGTAGAGCTTGCCGTTTTCCTTCAGGGAATTGACAGCTGCTTCTACCTGACCGGACTCGAACAGCGAGTTTTCGTGGAAGTAAACGTCGAAATCGGTGCCGAACTCGTGCAGAGACTTCTTGATGTGCTCGAACATCATGTCCACGCCGATGGCGCGGAAGTGCTCCTGGACCTCTTCCTCAGAGCCCTCGAGTGCCTGCGGGTTCTTCTCCAGCACAGCAGCGGCGATGTCCTGGATGTACTCTCCGCCGTAGCCATCTTCCGGAGTCGGCTCGTTGCGAGCGGCTGCAACCAAGGAGTCGGAGAAGCGGTCAATCTGGCGACCGTGGTCATTGAAGTAGTACTCGCGAGTGACCTTGGCACCGGTGGCGGACAGGACACGACCGAGAGCGTCACCGACTGCTGCCCAGCGAGTACCGCCCAGGTGGATCGGCCCGGTCGGATTCGCGGAGACGAACTCCAGGTTCACGTCGAGGTTGGAGTTGAAGTCGGCATGACCCCACTTCTCCCCCGCTGCCAGGACGTCCTCGACGATCTTGCCCTGGGCATCGGAGGCCAGGCGGATGTTAATAAAGCCCGGGCCTGCGATGGTTGCTTCATCGATGCCCTCAGAAGCGCCGAGCGCTGTGGCAATTTCAGTTGCCAAGTCACGCGGCACCATGCCGACGCGCTTGCCCAGCTGCATGGCGATATTGGTTGCATAGTCGCCGTGCTCAGGGTTACGCGGACGCTCGACGGTCGGGTTTTCCGGCACGATAGAGACATCGGCATCGTGGGCAGTCAAAACCTCGACGGTGACTTTTCGGACTAGTACAGCAAGATCAGCAGGATTCACGATTGCCTATCCTATTAGGTCAATCGCAGTCGTGGAAACATCAGCCACCAAAAGATTGATTTGAGGGGTATCTGCAGGCCACCGCGTCCGGCTGTCCTACACCGCTTTCACGGTCCAGCCGAATTCAGGTTGAGAACAGATTTAATCCGGGGCTAGGCGTAGCATTCAGGTAGGAAATTATTGCCTTACCCCTCAACCCTTTTTGGAGCGACCGTGAAAGTAGCACTTTTCGCGACCTGCATCGGGGACATGATGTTTCCAGATGCAGTGAGTGCGACCGCCAGAGTTCTCACGCGCCTAGGATGCGATGTGGTCTTTCCACCACAACAAACCTGCTGCGGCCAAATGCACGTCAACACCGGGTACCAAAAGGAAGTCCTTCCTCAGCTGGACACCTACGCTGATGCTTTTGCAGATTCCTCGATTGACTACGTTGTCGCCCCGTCCGGTTCCTGCGCCGGCGCCGTTCGCCACCAGCATCCGATGATCGCGGGCCGCTACGGTACCCGTGCCCAAGTCCACGCGGCACAGGCCTGCGCGAACAAGACGCTGGATCTCTCCGAGTTCATCACCGATGTCGCTGGCGTGACTGACGTCGGTGCTTACTTCCCCCACTCAGTGACCTACCACTCCACCTGCCACAGCTTGCGGGTACTCAAGGTGGGCGACCGTCCGTGGCGGCTGCTCAGCGCAGTCGATGGAATCGATCTGCGCGAGCTGCCCGGCGCGGCGGAGTGCTGCGGTTTTGGCGGCACCTTCTCGGTGAAGAATGCGGAGACCTCCGCTGCAATGGTTGCCGACAAGACAGCCAATATCCGCGCTACGGAAGCGGAGTTCGTCACCGCTGGCGATGCTTCCTGCTTGCTCAATATCGGTGGCGCGTTGCGTCGCCAGGACTCTGGCGTGCACGCCATCCATATGGCCGAGATTCTGGCCTCCACCAAGGAGACCCCGTTTGATGTGCACAACCGCCAAGAGGCTTCCCTGCGAGGTGAACAGTAATGGTCGCAATTAACGTCGGCATGCCAGCCCTTCCTCCCCGCGCGCCGCACAACGTCGGGCATCTGCGCGGTACGCGCGGGTTCACGGCCGCAGCGCACGAGGAACTCAAGAACACTCGCATGCGCGAAAATGTCGGTCATGCCACGCGTTCGATTCGTCAGAAGCGCGCGCATGTCGTAGCCGAGAAGAATGACTGGGAGCAGCTGCGGCTCGCGGGCAGCCACATCAAGCGCGATGTTATGGCGCGTCTGCCGGAACTGCTGGAGCAGTTTGAAGAGTCAGTTACGAACGCCGGCGGTCACGTCCACTGGGCGCGCGATGCCGCCGAGGCAAACCGCATCATCACGGACTTGGTGAAAGAGACCGGCGAAGAAAAGGTCGTCAAGATTAAGTCGATGGCCACACAGGAAATCGGCTTGAACGAAGCACTTGCCGACGCCGGCATCACCGCCCGCGAAACCGACCTGGCGGAACTCATCGTTCAGCTTGCCGACGACATGCCGAGCCACATCCTGGTTCCTGCTATCCACCGCAATCGCGAGGATATCCGCGAGATCTTCCTCAATGGAATCCCAGGAGTCGACCCGGACCTGAAAGCCAATCCGGCCGATCTCGCCGAGGCATCCCGTAAGTTCCTGCGCGAGCAGTTTATGGAGGCCAAGGTTGCGATTTCCGGCGCCAACTTCGGTGTAGCCGAAACCGGCACGGTAGCCGTCGTCGAATCTGAGGGCAACGGCCGTATGTGTCTCACACTGCCGGAAACACTGATTTCGGTGATGGGTATTGAGAAGCTGCTTCCCACCTTCCAGGATCTGGAAGTCTTCTTGCAGCTACTGCCACGGTCGTCGACAGGCGAGCGTATGAATCCCTACACCTCTCTGTGGACGGGAACGACTGACGGCGACGGCCCGAAGAATTTCCACATTGTGTTGCTGGACAATGGGCGCTCGGCCACTCTTGCAGATCCGATTGGGCGTGAAGCGCTGAAGTGCATTCGCTGCTCGGCATGCCTGAATATCTGCCCTGTTTATGAACACGTGGGCGGGCACGCTTACGGTTCGGTCTACCCGGGCCCGATTGGTGCGATTTTGTCCCCGCAGCTCACTGGCATGGATTCCTACGATAATCCGAATGCTTCGCTGCCCTATGCGTCTTCGCTGTGCGGGGCTTGCTTTGAGGTCTGCCCGGTGCGAATTGACATCCCTGCGGCACTGCTGGAGCTGCGCCACCGTAAGGTCACGGAACACCGCCCGCCGGTGGAGGGCAAGCTGTTTGCCACGCTCGGGTTCATCATGGGCAATCAGAAGCTCTGGAATATGAGCGCAAAGATGGCCTCCCTCGCCCGCGTGCTGGGCCTCAAGGACGGCGAAATTCACGCCCTGCCGCTGTTCCTCAGCGGTTGGTCCGATGTGCGTGACACGCCGGTGCCGCCGCAGAAGCCCTTCCGCTCCGTGTGGGGTTCGGAGGATCTCTCCGCTCAGTTGGCGCGTGAATCGGCGCATCAGGTACCGACCAAGATCAATGGCCAAAGCGAAAAGGAGTCCTAGCGATGACCAACTCTGGCGCCAAAAACGACATTCTCGGCCGCATCCGCAACGCGCAGAAGATTGCCTTTGAGGGCCGCGATTTAGCCTCTGACGTGGGCATTATCACCGGCGAGCCCGGCGCGCACTTCTCCGTTCCACGCGACTATGAACGAAGCTCGGAGCTGCCCCACAAGGACATCGTTTCGCTTGCCGACGAACGCATCGCCGATTACAAAGCCGATGTGCGCCGTTGTGGCAGCTCGGCAACTGAAATCAATGACGCAGTGAAGAAGGCTATTGCGGATGTTGGGGCCTCGCTGATTGGTATCCCCGAGGGCTTGGACCGCGACTGGGTTGCGGGGCTTGGCTCTGGCGAGACTGCTGAAGGGGCGACCGAAATCCGCGTCGATACCGGTTTCAACGCCCGCGAACTGGACGAACTCGATGCCATTGTCACCAGCTCTGCGGTTACCTGCGCGGAGACCGGCACCATTTTCCTGGACGGCTCCGCTACCTCCGGGCGCCGAGCCCTGACCTTGGTGCCGGATAAGCATATTTGTGTCGTCCCAGCAGAAACGATTGTCTCTGGCATTCCGGAGGCCATTTCCCGCCTGCGAGAGGTTGACCCCACGGCTCCAATCACTATGATTTCCGGGCCTTCTGCGACCTCGGATATCGAGCTTTCCCGCGTCGAAGGTGTCCACGGCCCGCGCACCTTGATTGTGATTATTGCTGGGTAGGGGCGAATACTCCCTGTTATCGCCCTGGCCAGTACCTTTTGACTGACACGAATAGCATCACCGCTACCGCCACGATTGTCACCGCAGCGGTAGCGCCAACATGGTGCCGCGGCACATTTGATGCAACTACCAGCACAATAACCAGCGCAAGGACTGCAGCCCAACCTTGTCGCGCCCTTTTATCCCATTTGAAGGCATTGTCCTCCCAGTCCGGGTCAAAGACCCCTTCCCTATTGCGGTAATCAAAAACGAACTGAACCGCGATTAGTAGCAACACACCGGGAAAAATCCACTTAGTTGTCAATCCCGCCCATGCAATGACTCCGATTAAGAACCCGAAAATGGCAGCATAGATAACTGCTTGTCCCCATACTGCACTAGGGCTTTTGGGTCTTTTCAGCGCAACTTCGGTTTCCGTCATAGATTCCAGGCTAAACCTCAAATCGAAGCTCCACAGCGGTTTCAACCAAACCTCGGAATATTGACATGACAACAATGCGTTATGGAAAATGGAACAACCTAGCTAAAGGAGCCTTCCATGAGCGCAATCATTCAAAAGTTCTCAGTAGCCGACAACCCACAGCTCCCCGGCATGGATCCCTTCCTGTTCGCGGTCCACCATTACGACCTATACCCGCAGGCCAAGGGCACAACCATGACACCAGATGCCTCGCTGCTCGGCCGTAATATCGGCATGGACTTTTCCGGCAAGGACGGCTGGTCCATGTACCACGGCACAACCGTCCCCGGCTTCCCCTCCCACCCACACCGCGGCTTTGAAACTATCTCGATTGTCGAGGAAGGTTACGTCGACCACACCGACTCCGAAGGTGCACAGGCTCGTTACGGCGACGGCGACACGCAGTGGCTGACCACCGGCGCAGGCACTGCGCATGCTGAAATGTTCCCGCTTCTGCATAACGACGGCCCCAATCCTCACCACATGTTTCAGATTTGGCTGAACCTGCCGCCCGAAGGCAAGGAGGCAAAGCCGCACTTCCAGATGTTCTGGGCAGAAGACACTCCGCATGTCACCGGCACTGATGACAATGGCCACGGCTACGACGTAAAGGTCATCGCGGGCGCATTCGGCGATACTCAGCCGCTTGCTCCGCCACCGGAATCCTGGGCCGCTGCACCAGATTCCGATGTAGCCGTGTGGGTGCTGCGCCTGCAGCCGGGCGCACAGCTAACGTTGCCACCAACCAATTATGCCGAGACAATTCGGACTCTCTACTCTCTACGCGGCAGCCTCACTATCGAGGGCGAAACGCTGGTGCAAGAGGGCGCAGTGCTACGCTCAACCGAGGCACTGGACATTTCTGCAGGTGACGAGGGGGCCTTCGCGCTCATCCTCCAAGGCCGACCAATTGGCGCTCCCGTGTATCAGCATGGCCCGTTTGTCGCGAATAGCCGCGAAGAGCTCGTTGAGGCATTCGATGCCTACCAGCGTGGCGAGTTCGGCGCATGGCGGTTTGATTCCAACGATCCGGTTGCACCCTTTGAAGAGGGGCGCTTTGCCCGCTATCCGGACGGTACGGTTCGTCGCCCGGTCAATTAACCGGGATCCCCCGACGGGCTGCACATGTGAAACTGTGTGAGTTTATGACACTTTCAGGCCATTTTTTGGGTCATTTTTGTCATAAACGCAGTCAGTAACTCGGATTGGTCCGCTTCCGCCAGGTACACCCGAAACAAAAATCCCTCAAGCAACCAGGCGAATCTAATCGAACCTAACCGCTTAAGGGATAAGACGTGCCCCCGAGAGGAGTCGAACCTCCGACCTTCGGTACCGGAAACCGGCGCTCTATCCACTGAGCTACGGGGGCGTGTGGCACAAGCACAACAAGTGCAACGAGAAAAGATGTTACCACTTGGCTGGGGCGATTAGCGAAATGCCCCGCACCCCAGCCAAATCCGCACTATGCGGCCTCAGAAACCTGGTCTTCCTCAATAGGACACACCACAGGAACGCCTCCATCATTAAGCACGCGGGCTCGAATTCCATAGACGCGGGCCAAAAGATCCGGTGTGAGAACGTCAGCAGGACTCCCCTGGGCAACCACGTGGCCGTCGTGAAGCATGACAAGCTCATCGCAGTAGCGGGCTGCGAGATTGAGATCGTGGATTGCCACGAGCGCCAAGGAGCTCCGTGAGGCGACTTCCGCGCGGACGAGCTGTAGGAGTTCCACCTGGTGGCGCAGGTCGAGGGCGGAGGTGGGTTCGTCGAGAAGCATGACCTCGGGATCGCGGACAAACATCTGCGCGACGGCGACGAGCTGACGCTGACCGCCGGAGAGCTCGCCGACGAAGCGGTCGGCAAGGTGCTCAATACCAACCTTCCGGAGAACCGCCGCAGTATGCTCAATCTCGGAGCCGCGCACGCGCAGACGCCCGGCGCGCCGGCCAGAGACCAGTACCGATTCGAATGCGGTCAGCGAGGCACTTGCTGGCAAATCCTGGGGCACGTAGCCGACGACATCGCGCAGTTCGGAGCCGACGACCCGCTCATTGTCACGGGTCAGTGCAATCTCCCCGGCCATTGGCTTTCGAATCCCCGCCAGGGTGGTCATCAGTGTGGACTTACCCGCAGCGTTTGGCCCGAGCAAACCCGTCACCGTACCCGGCTTCAGCGTGCGCATCGACGCCCCGCGCAGCACCTTCCGCTTACCATAGCCTGCAGCTACTTCGTTGACATCGAGAAATACGCCCATTAGTTCCACACCGTCCTCTTACGCAGGAAAACCAAACCGACAAAGAATGGGACACCGACGATTGCGGTAATGATGCCAATCGGCACTGCCACACCCGGCACCACCGTGATGGATACCGCATGAGCTGCCGCAAGCAGCGCCGCGCCTGCCGCCATCGATGCCGGGGCAAAGAAGCGCTGTTCTTCACCGACCAGCATGCGCGCAATGTGTGGACCGACCAGTCCGATGAAGCCGATGATGCCGGCAAAGGCCACTGCGGTTGCCGCCAGCAGCGAGGCTACAATCAGCGTCGCAATGCGCAGCCTATCCACATTGATGCCCACGGCTTTTGCGCGGGCATCGCCAAGCCGCAACACCGTCAGCGCCCACGCATAGCGAATGGTGAACGGAATGGCGATCAGCAGCGCCGCCGCAATAATGCCGTTGGCCACCCAGTTCGCGCGCTGTAGCGAGCCCATCGTCCAGAACACAATCTGCTGGAGCGCCTCGGTAGTCGCGCGGTATTGCAACAGCGCCAACAGCGCTTGGAATAGAAACACCAGACCAATACCCAGCAGAATCATCGATTCCTTACCCGAGCCGCGCCATACCGACGCCGCCGCCACAATCGCCACCGCGATGACGGATGATACCCAGGCCACGGCCGCCAGGTTGAACTGCGCATGCGGAATAATCACCCAGCCCAGCACAATCGATGCCGCCCCACCGAACGCCGCTGCAGCCGAAATACCGAGGGTAAACGGCTCCGCCAGTGGGTTGTCGAGGATTGTCTGCATCTGTGCACCGGCAAGCGACAGCGCTGCACCAATCAGCACTGCCATCACTGATGCAGGAAGGCGCAGCTTCCACAGCACCGTACGAGTGGTTTCATCAACGTCATTCGGGCTCACGATACCCCGCACGACATCCCCCACACTCAGTGACATCGGCCCCACGATCGTCGCTACTACAAACGCGCACACGGCCAGCCCCACCAGCACCGCAATAACGGCAATCTTCCGGGCGGAGCGTCGTCGGTACTGTCGCGCAGAGTCGTAGGTCGTGCTTGACGACGGACACTCGTGCTGTTCGGTGGCGGGCTGCGACTCTTGACCGCCACTGTCGTTGGTGGAGGTGGGCTCGCGGGGTTCGTCGTCAAGCCCTGACGCGGGAGCGTGCAGATTGGTGTAAGTCATCGGATTCCTTCTTCGATGGTGGAAGATGGGTTACTTGGTCGGCTCCAGCGCGGCGAAGAAGGTGCCGCTGAGTTCGAAGGGTAGGTAGTCCTTGTGGAACTTGGCGAAGTCAGCGACTGGGTCGAGGTCAGCGAACTCTTCGGGGTGAATCCACTTGGCGAATTGCTCGAGGGCGAAGACGTTGTACGGCGAGTCGTAGAACTGGTGGAAGGCGGCGTACAGGTCCCCCTTCTTCGGCGCGGTCAGGGTGTCAAAACCCGGAGTCTTCAGCAGGCCTTCCAGAGTGCGCTGTGCGGTCTCTGGGGTGGCGGTGTAGCCGAGTTCGACGTGTGGCAGCACTTCCGGCTTCTTCGGATCGAGCGCCCAAGAACCACCGGTGGCGATGATCTTCTCCGGCTGGACGGACAGGACCTTCTCTGCGGTCACGTCGCCCGATTCGGTGTCGAGGAGGCTGTCTCCGAGGTTCTCACCGCCGGCTGCTGTGACAAGGTCACCGAGGTTGGACTTGTTGACGGTCGAGCAGCAATCCTTGAGACCGGCTGCTCGCCAGACGAAGGTCTTTGGCTTGTCTTCGAGCTTGGCGGCACGTTCGGTGATCTCGTTGACGCGCTTTGTGTAGAAGTCGGTGAACTTCTTGGCATTGTCCTGCTCATCGACGATCTGGCCGAGGAGCTCGACGGACTTGGCGGTATTCTCCAGGGGCTTTTGCCGGAAGTCGGTGAATACGTACTTCAGACCTGCCTGATCGAGCTTGGTGAGGAAACCGGACTGCTCCGCGGCCTTCTTGTGGTCAAGGGTCATGACGACCACGTCTGGGTCGTGGGAGATGAGGTTTTCAACTGTGACATCGCCCTTGGCGATATTGCCGATGGTCGGCATATCCTTCAGCTCGGGGTTCGTCTCGAAAAGCTTGGTTTCAAACGACGGTGCGCCCGAATGCAAATCGCTGCCCATGGCGACAACGTGGTCACCCGGGTTTTCTTGGTCAAGCATCGCGGTGACAAACATGGCGCGGCCTTCACCGAGCACGACTCGTTCTGGCTGCTTGTCGAAGGTCACAGTGCGACCTGCGACATCAGTGACAGTGAGTTCTCCTTTGTTGTCGGCAGCCTCGTTCGACTCTGCGTCCGCACCGCATGCTGTAGCGACGAAGCTCAGCGCTGCACACCCGATTGCGGCCAGAGTTTTGGTCTTTGGCGCGGTTTTAGCCTTGGCGAAAATATTGACTCTCATGCGTTTCAGTTTCTGCCTTGTTTATTTCTGCGTAATTTTTGGTACTTAGGGTGCACAAAGAGAAGTGAACAGTCACCCCTTTGCTTTAGGCACGCCTTACCTTACAGCTTGAAACGTAGAGAAAAAAGCGCCCTGCTAGTGGTTGTTTTACTAGCAGGGCGTGGAAGTCTTACTTCCTTTCGAGAACCGACTGGAAGCACCTCAGCATCACTTCGCGGTCTTCATTAGCAAGTGGTGAAATAACTTCCTGGCGAACAGTGTCTACATAATCCGGCGCCGCCTCGGCAAACACGTGCCGACCAACGCCTGTTAAGACGACGACATAATCCGAGTCCGGGTCTTCGCCGTGGTCTTCGGTGTGAATAAATCCGCGCTTTTCCAACCTGTTGGTATGCAGCAGCGCGCGGGGATGGTTCCACTTCAGTCGATCACAAATCTTGTCAACGTGCAGAATCCCATCCTCTACCTCATGCAGAGCGATGAGCAGGGTAAAGTCCGCGAACGTCAGCCCGGTTCGAGTGCGTAGGCTTCGCTCGATATTGCGCTCTACCTCGCGAAAAGCAGCTACCATCGACTGCCAAAAGAGCTGTTCATCATCACTCAGCCATTCAAATGAGTTCATACTGCTCTAGGCTAATGGTGAGAGCCTCGTAGCGGAGACAAATGAGAAAACACTCACAAAAAACTTCTGGCTACTCTGCTTTTCCATCGACTGAATCGGTAACCGTAGCATTGGCGGTCTCTGCAATCTTATCGAGCACAGCGGAAATCCCCTGATAGTCGATATTTTCACCGAGCACATCAAACAAAACATGGCGCACAAGCTTCACATGGTTCGGCGCCGCCTTCTCAATCACGGTTCGACCGTGTTCAGTAAGCGTGACATCAATACCACGGTTATCGCAGGCGCAGCGTTCCTTAGTTACTAGCCCGCGTCGCTCCATGCGAGTAATTTGATGCGACATTCGGCTGCGGTCCCATTCCAGGGATTCGCACAGGGTGCGCATGCGCACTACATTGTCTTCAGCCTCGGAGAGAACAACCAGAACCGAAAAATCTGCAGTGGAAATATCGAGAGAATCTTGCAGCTGAAGGTCGATTGACCTGTCAACGGCCCGTTTAGCGTTCAGAATTGAGCGCCATAACCGCTGCTCTTCATCACTTAACCACGGAACATCTTGCATATGTACAGAGCCTACTATCTTGAAACCAAATCCTGAATTTTCATAAACTCCGCTCCCGTCACACGATCAAACCGGGCTTCATCGCACGTCAGGACTAATACCTGCATATCGCGCCCCGCTTTGGCAAGAGCATTATTCATCCGCCGCAAACGGTGTTCGTCTGAATAACCTAATGCATCATCAATAATCACCGGAGCGCCTTGCCCGCCCTCCATGACACCGGCAACGGCCAAGCGCAGCAGAATGTCCAGCTGCTCCTGCGCTCCACCAGATAGCTCATCGACATCGAACTTGCCATCGGCATTGGACCGTGACTCAATCCGCAAGTCCTCATTCATCGTGAACTGAGTTCCCGCACCGAACACACCGCCACCGTACTCTTCGAGCTTGCGGAGCAAGGGGTCAGCCAACGCATTCCGCGATGCCGCGCGTGCCTGTGTCATTACCTCCATGAGAGTCTTGGCGGCAGCTGCACGTCGACGCATTGAATTCCGATCTCGCTGTGTTCGCTCCACTACTCCCTCAGCAGCTGCCAGCTTCTCATTCGCACTGTCGAAATAGTCCAAGTGCACCCGAATCTCTTGCCGACGCTTTTCCAGCTCAGCCAGGCGATTCTCAACTGCATCCCGTCGCTGCTTAGCGCCCGCGAGCGATGCTTCCACGTCGTCGGCATCCCGCTGCGCCAGTTCCTTCTGAGCCGCAGCCAGTTGCTCTTCTGCCGCCTCATAGTCCTTGCCTCGGTTTTCCACCGCAGCAAAGATCTCGGCATCCGAGGCTTTTTCTCGCGCCGCCGTGAGCGAATCTTCGCGGACCTTCAGGACGGACCGAGCCCCTTCAAGCTCGCTGCTGGCCTTCGTATAGTTGGCGTGTGCAGGACGCTTTTCCAGCTTCGACAAGCGCATATCGGCATTGTCACGCTTCGACTCGGCATCCCTACGCCCCGCTGCAGCTTCTTCCAACCGCGCCTTCGCCGCTACCAAGTCAATCTCCGTCGGCGCATCCTCGCCCGCAAGTGCCCGATACCGCTCGCCCTGTACTCGTGCTTCTTCCTTCGCATCGTCCAACTCTGCGGTGAGCTGGTGATACTCCACACCGTCGGACACCGCAGTTATGGATGTCTCCACCTGGAATCTTGCTTTTTCCGCTTCACGACGTCGTGTGTGTGCCTCTTGTGCTTCCGCGACGGAATCAGCGCCTGCCGCCTCAAGCTGTTCCTTGAGCGATATCTCTGCTTTTTCTAGCTTGCGCTGCTGCGAATCTGAGCCGTCTCCGGGCTGGATAGCAACCGTGACGTCGCCAACTTCGATGGCCAACGGCTTAGTAACCGCACGTTGAACTGTCTCAGCCTCCGGAGCTAGCCCCACTTTCTCGCCGTCGACTGTGACCTCCTGCGCACTACTAGCCGAGAGCTGCACACTCGGGCTCGACGCCTCCAGCACAGCGGTGGCTGTTGCAACTTCGCGTTCGCAGGTCAACAGTTTTTCCATTACCTCCTCGGTAACGGAATTCCGAGCAATTACCTCCTTTTGCTCTGCCAATTGCGCGCGGAGCGCATCGAGCTTCTCCACTCGCTTCGACAAGGCTTTAACCAAGCCGCGCTTCTCCCCCAATGCGACTTCAGCTGCAGCCAGCTCTTCTGCTTTTCGAGCTTCGCGGTACGCGGTCACAACCGCATCGCGATCCTCCTGCGCCTTCTTTAAAGCTGCGACCTCCTTATCGAACGCTTCCTTAAGTTCAGCAACTCTCTTCTCTGCGACGGAATGCTGGTCCTTGGCATCTTGTGCCTGCTGAATGAAGGTTTCCCGCTCTTGCTGAGCCTGTTTAGCTAAGTCCAGCTGCTGCTTCGCCGCTGCGGAGACCTCCTGTGCCTGGGACACGGCAACCCTGAACTTTTCGAGTTCTTCGAGTGCCTGCGCCCAATGCTCGACTTCGTTTTTGGCCTCTGGCAACGATGCCCGCTGCGTGTTTTGGCTTTCTTCATTACGAGCAGCTTCCTCATTGAGCGCTTCGAATTCCCGGACCTTTTTCGCCGCTTCGTCGCGCACCTGCTGGGCTTCCGCCAGCTCCTTGTCTACGTCGGTAAGCTGCTTGCGCTCTTTGCCATTTTTTTGGAAATAGTTGCCGTATTCAGCTTCAACGGCTTCAAACAGACCTACCTCTTCTGCGGTTTCGGCGCGCTGTCCCGATGCCGACTGCAATGCGCTCGTGACCTGCGCATACCCGCCCAAGGAGAGTGTCTTTTGTGCTTGCCCCTGTTCAGCAACGAAAACCTGCCACAGGTTCTTGGTGTCCGCATTGTGCATTCGTGCGGCCAGCCACTCTTCCGCCTGGTCATCTTTAAGAACCTCGGCTGTCGGAGAGTGGACGGTGACGATTGTGCCGGTGTCCTTGGTGCTACCAAAGATCTTGTCCAGCGTAAATTCGTAGCCGTCAAGCTCCAGCCGGAGCTTAACCTGCGGCTTTTCCTGGCTGGAGTGACTGTTCAGACTAAGCGCTTCGCTTGACCTGGACTTCCATTTTGTCGTCAGCGCAACGTGAATAGCTTTGGCGATTGTCGTCTTACCCGACTCGTTTTCACCGGAAATCACTACCACGCCCCGCTCGGCTAGCCCTGTGATTGAGAGTGAATCAATCGCACGTACATTGTGTAATTCGATGTCGTGAAAACGCATGATTTATTCCTTCTCTCCGGCCAGGCGCGCCAGCAAGCGAAGCGCATCGGCTGCTGCAGTGGTTTCAGATTCTGATAACGGTCTGCCGCTCTCGGTTCGCCCTTTGCTCAAGACCGTTAGTTTTTCTGCAGCTAAGAGCGGATAACCGGTGAGATTGAGATTAGAGATATCCCCCTCGGACGGAACCACCGTCAAATCGGAACCACTTTCTCGGCGATAAAGTGCAGCGAAAAGCTGTTGATACTGCTCAAGTCGATTTTCAAAGGTAGTCGACTCCGACAGTGTCACGGTTCCTCGCAATGAATACTTCACCGCTGTGTCTGTCTTCGCCTCGATACCGTCCAGTTCAGCAAAGAACTCATCGAGGTCTTCCGCGCCAGTGATATCCATGTCAATGGCATGAAAAGCCCACTGCCCCACTCGGTGGGAGGCCACGGTAACTGAGCCCTTTTCGGGGCCGCTCTCTACAATGTCGACGACGAGTGCATTGCCGGAATCCCGTTCTTTGTCGTCGTACGCTGTGGTTTCGTGTGCGCCGGAGAAATAAACTCTGCCAGCATGATCGAGTTGGCTCGTGGAGTGGGAATCCCCCAGCGCAACATAGTGCAACGCCCCGCGCTCAATAGCTTGTTCCAAGCTGGTCAGATCAATGGTGGCTCCTGCATCAGCACCAAAGCCTTCTACTTGGCCGTGTGCGACCATCACTCGGATTCCATCGGCGGGCTCAAGCTCCGTGGCTATTTCCGCCACGATGTCGTCTGCCGAATACTTGCCGCGCACTGGCACGCCGATGAGTTCCACCCCGTCACGGATGGCAATGGGCGCGCTGTCGCGAATTACGTAAACTCCTCGGTCTTCCAAAGATTCGAAGGCGCTACGTCGATAAATGGAAGAAGCATCAAGCGCATCATGGTTGCCGGGTAGGAGATACACCGGCACGGGTAGCTTGGCGATTCGCTCAAGAGCTCGCAAGAACACCTTGTCCGGCAACGTGTTGGAATCGAACACGTCTCCAGCGACGACAATGAACTCAGCGCCTTCGCTGGTCGCCAACTCGCCGATGCGATCGATGGCGTTGAGGCGACTTTCGTGGAACCTAGCTTGGGCTTCACCGCCGTCGAGCTCTAGGAACCACCGAGTCATTCCCAGTTGCCAATCTGAGGTGTGAATGAATTTCATGACTAGCGCTCCTTTTGTCCCAGGCTCAGCGATTCCTGCAGATGTTGCCAACAATCTTCCAAATCGGCGACTGCACGAATGGTCTCTCTCGAAATTACGCAGGTTGGCTGCAATGCTTCATGCAGCAAACTGCGGTCGGTAACTGTTAGTGGGTCAATAACCTCAAGCGAAGGAACGCTGACTCGTTCCAAGTCATTGCCCCAGTAGTCGGCTTCGACAGCAAAAAGCTCGGCAACCTTTTTCTGCTCGTTGTCACCGCCATCATTTCCACCAGCTTCATCCGACTTCTCGGCGGTTTTATCGGGATCCACCCGAACCGCGCCGCCAAGCCCGAGGCGCTTCGGCGCAGTCCGGTTTCGTAGCTGTGTTAGTTCCTGAAGCCGGCGTTGCAATTCGCGCTGCGGATAATCGCGCAGCTGCAGTAGCGACAGCGGATCGCGGTCGATATCGGCAACGAGTTGAGCGGCAACTGCAACGGTGTGCTTACACACAGGTGCCGGGTCCGGGCAGGTGCATTCGCTGTAAATGTGCTCTTCACCATCGCACAACAGCATTTCCATCTGTTCATACGGCAATTCACCGTGCTCAAACTCTGTGAAGGCCGACGGATTGTTCACCAACCACCGCAGTACGTCGTCAGTTTGTTTCTGCTCCCGCCGTGGGAACCGAATAAAGACTGAAAATGGTTCCGGCTGGCTGCCCTGCACTTCACCGATGATGTAGCCATCCGCGATTCGAAGCCCCAGCACATTGCCGTCGAACCTGTACTTCTCACCTCTGTGAACACGACCCGAATCAGCGCCACGGATGATGAACTCCCACACCCACCGGGCAAAAGTTGTACGTGGCTCGACCGCCACGCGCGCTGCGGTTCCACGTCGCTGCTGTCCGGTAAATGCGCCAGCCCAGTCCTGGGTGGCCAGGAGCTTTTCAATCGTCGAGCTGGTTGCTGGCGCGCTTCGCGCCGTAGTCCTTTTACGACCACGCTTTCCAGAGGGCCCCTTGCCAAACTCGGCAAAGATGACATTGTCGCCCCATGTCACGTCTCCGTCACCGGCCATCAGTACCACCTCTTCTGGACTCTAAACGGGGTCACATTGTTGGGAATCGAATCGTCATCCGAGGTTGTGGAGTCCGATGCCGTGCCCTCCGGGTTCACCCCATCAGTCACCGTCCCACCGGACTTTGCCTCCGCTGCGTCCATCGATTCACGCAGTGACTGAATCTTGTCCTTGTCCAGTTGCCACAGAGACCGCAAACGGTGAAAGTCCATCTCCGTCAGCTTGGTTTCACCAGCGCGTACAACCGCATCGGCCAATTCTGCCTTCTCGAAAATCAGCTCGTCGATACGCTCTTCCAGCGTTCCCACACTGACCAGCTTGTGCACGTGTACGTCTTTACGCTGACCGATGCGGTAGGAACGGTCCGTGGCCTGGTTTTCAACTGCTGGATTCCACCACCTGTCAATATGAATGACGTGGTTGGCGGCAACCAGGTTGATGCCAACACCTGCCGCGAGAGTAGACAGCAAAATGATTGGTGGGCCGTCCGGGGCATTAAACTCTGCCACTACTTTCTCGCGCTGTGCCGGAGTCATTGCCCCTTGGATAAACGGAATGTCCACGCCCAGGCGCTTGCTGAAATGAGGGGCGAGCATCTTGCCGAACTCCACGAACTGCGTGAACACAAGCGCGCGTTCACCGTTTTGGACAATCTCATCGACGAGCTCTTCCAGCCGTGCAACCTTGCCCGAGCGATGCTGCCCATGATTAAGCAGCCCTGAGCCGTCGTGCTGGTAGTGCGCTGGGTGGTTGCAAATCTGCTTCAACTTCATGATGCCGCCGAGGATGATGCTCTTTCGCCCGAAGTTGCCAGAGCGATTCCGCTTCGAGCGCTTGAGCTTGTCCTCGATGTCCTTCACAGCTTCCTGATACAAGAAAGCCTGCTCCGTCGTGAGAGGAACCATCTCCACCTGCTCATTCTTCTTGGGCAGGTCCGGCGCGATAGCTGGATCCGACTTGAGTCGGCGCAGAATAAAAGGTGCTGTAATCGACTGCAATTGCAGTAGCATTTCCGCATTCCCATCACGCTCGATGGGAATCGCAAACTTGTTGCGAAATGCATTCGCCGACCCCAGCATGCCTGGATTACAGAAATCCATGATGGTGCGCAGCTCGCCCAAGTCGTTTTCCACCGGAGTACCAGTCATGGCGATGTTGTGTCGCGAGCCCAGGCTCCGCAGCGCTCTGGATACCTGGGCGTTGGGGTTCTTAATTGCCTGCGCTTCGTCAGCAATCACATGATCCCACTGCACTTGGGAAAGTTCGTTCACATCGCGGGTAGCAACACCATAGGTCGTCACAACAACATCGTGTTTCCCGATAAATTCCTGTAGTTCTTCACCATGAGGGCGGTGTGAACCATGCAGCAGCCCAACCTTGAGCTCTGGAGTGAACTTTGCCGCTTCTGCTGCCCAATTGCGCAGCACACCTGTCGGAACGACCAGAAGCGAAGCCTTGTGCTCTTGATCCTTCGCATCCGCTTGACGACGGCAGCGCTCAAACTCCAACAGCGCCAAAATTTGCACAGTCTTACCAAGCCCCATGTCGTCAGCGAGAATGACACCAAAGCCGCGGTTGGACATATCCGCCAGCCACTCCACACCGCGCTGTTGATACTCCCGCAACTCACCGACAAAACTCGGTGGTACCTCGACCGACTCTGCGAGGGCCGTGGAACCGTCTGAGTACTTCGACACTAACGCCTTGAGCCAAGAGGGATCCCTGGGGGCGACGGGCACTGCTGCTGGTGCTTGCGACTCCAAGCCACCGTCGAAGACCAACTCTTTCAGGGTGGCTTGCCCTTTACCGGTTTCCTCCCCGGCCTTAGTCTGCTCCACCAAAAACTTCAGGGCTTCTCTAGCTACCTCTGGGTTCGCGTGCACCCAGTGGTCACGCAGATGCACTAGCCCCGTACTCGATGCAGCGAGCTCACGCATTTCCGCTTCCGTCAGTACGGCATCCCCCACGGCCAACTTCCACTCGTAATCAACCAGTTGGTCAAATCCGAGTTTCGGTTCCGAACGGCGCCCAGCAGGCCCCGTCGGGTCTAGCTGGACGACTTCAGTGTGCAACTGCAGGGTGGTCTCCACCGACTTCCAGTTCGGTGGCAGCATCACATCGATATCGACCTTTGCCAGCTGCGAGATGCCATCAGTCATAAGCTCTATCAGCTGCTCTGAGGTCAGCAGCAGATCTAAGCCCGGGTGACCCGCTGCTTTCGCATATTTGAGCGTTGGAAATGCCTCTTGTGCAGCCAATAGCTGCGGGCGAAGCAGCGACAGCACGGACCGGCGACACATTTCTGGGTTCAGGCGTTCCGGAGCTGCGACGCCGATGCGGTAGTACATCCGCAATGGCCATAGAGTCTCATGTTCCACCGCAGCTGAACGAGGATTGAGGCGAGTTACTGAGCCGCCTTCGTCATCCGCTCGATCCCGCAACTCCAACAGCTGCGGAAGATCCACATCCGGCAAGTCCTCCAGCTGGCCTTCAAAACCAACGGGTTCCTGCACCATTAGCTGCAGGCGAACATCCTCACCATCGGCCGACAGCCTCCACTTTGCCAGCGACTGCGCCACCCCCGGTGTCGCACGCCCCAGGGACTCCGACTGCAACAACGACCGCACGAAGCTCTGGCGCTGTTCTGCCGGTTCATCCAAATCGGCCAGGAGCGCGTTGGTGACCCAATGAAACATCCGATTGATGAAATCCTCAGCCACCGTGGCACCTCCGTTATCAATCAACACCGGTGGTGTACGGGAAACGACCTGACTCTGCCAGGCAATCTCACTCAACCCCTCAGACATCCGCCACGTCGGCCACCACTCATTGTCTTCCCACGTCAGCGCCACCAATGCCCGCCCAGAGCGTGCGAAAGCATCCAATCCCTGCACAACATCTACAAAGAACCTAAGATCCGGCGCCATCGCCGTCGAGGAAACTTCCTCCTGCAATTGCACCAGTGCTGTCACCGCAGCCCATGGCGGGAACACCCATGTGGGTACCGCTTTCTCTACTGCCCGCCCCTTCGGTGTGCGCAGTTTTAGCGTCAGTTGTGCTCGACTCCCCCGGTCCAGGACTGCAAAAAGCCGACGCTGATGCGCCGGGACTTCCAGCAAATCCACGTCCGCAATAATCCGGTGCCCCTCTGGCCGCTCCACCCACAGGTGAAGACCCGAATCATCCTTCCAGACCGCGTGCAGCAGCAACGGCACCGCTGACTTAGCAACTTGGCCCATTACTTCCTCCCCACTGCTTGCTCAGTCATCACCGTCTAATCACCCGGCGACTTCGCCGCCAGATATTTGTTCAATGAAGATTCTGCCACGCACCCCGGATCAGCTTTTCCACCACACCACAACATTAGCACGCATGTTCGAATTATGTATCTTGCAAAAATTAGTCCCCTTCTACCCAAATACCCCTTTTCCCAGGTAATTTGTCGCACTTAACCGATTTTTAAAACCTTTTTCAACGCTTCTTATCTTGCAATGCAGCGCATCACATGCAAACGTCGTATGAGCTACAAGAATTAAAAATGTGTGACTCGCGCAATAGTTCTGCCATGGTTCGCATGTGCCAGTAGGCTCCGCTGACTGTCGTAGGCAGCCTGGAAGCTGAAGTTGTGTTTCATTGCGAATCGCAGGTTCCGCTGTTTCTGTCGGCCACTTTCTGGCTCGATTTTGCTGCGACGCTGTGAACGTCGTCAAGCGGACTGACTCAATTGAAATTGAGTGATGCGCCAGGAAACGGTTTCCGGCGTGCTGGGCA
The DNA here is from genome assembly GCF_001815745.1 of Corynebacterium sp. HMSC064E07. Classification (NCBI taxonomy): domain Bacteria; kingdom Bacillati; phylum Actinomycetota; class Actinomycetes; order Mycobacteriales; family Corynebacteriaceae; genus Corynebacterium; species Corynebacterium sp. HMSC064E07. The sequence continues at coordinate 110,739 of NZ_KV821813.1, forward strand.
GTGCGTGAGTCCGACTGTACGCCTAATAAATAATGAGGAGTTGCCCTGTGGACCAACAAACATGGTTCATCATCGCACTAGTCATTTATCTGCTGTTGATGGTCTACATCGGTTGGACCGGATGGAAAAAGACCGCAGAGTATGACGAATACATGATTGGCGGTCGCGGTCTGCATCCGTTCGTCGCAGCACTGTCAGCGGGTGCATCGGACATGTCCGGCTGGCTGCTGATGGGTCTGCCCGGCGCGATTTACCTTTCAGGCCTGAATCAGACCTGGATTGCAATCGGCCTGGTCGCAGGCGCATGGTTGAACTGGAAGTTCACCGCACCGCGCCTGCGTAGCTACACCAAGATTGCTCGTAACTCGATTACCGTGCCGTCGTTCCTGGAGAACCGTCTGCACGATACGTCGAAGGTACTGCGCGTTTCCGCAGGCCTGATTATTCTGCTGTTCTTCACCTTCTACGTCTCCTCGGGCATGGTCGCAGGTGGCCGCTACTGGGAGTCGACGTTCGGTGGCAGCTACCTCGTCGGCATGCTGCTGGTTGCGGGGATTACTGTCGCTTACACTCTTTTCGGCGGCTTCCTTGCTGTCTCCTACACGGACGCGGTGCAGGGCATCATCATGTTCATTGCGCTGCTGACGGTTCCGACTGTCGGCATTATCTACCTGATTAACAACGGCAACTCCTTCTCGGACATCTTCAGCTTTGCTGCTAACAACCCGTACCCGGGCAGCGAGGGACAGCCGGTTGAGACCTTCTTCGATCCGTTCGCCGGCATTCCGCTAATCACGATTATCGGTCTGCTCGGCTGGGGTCTGGGCTACTTTGGCCAGCCGCACATTATCGTCCGCTTCATGGCTTTGCGTAGTGCAAAGGACGCAACTGAGGGTCGCCGCTGGGGCGTTGGCTGGCAGGCACTGTGCATGCTCGGCTCGGTCCTCGTGGCCCTGACCGCAACTGTTTTCTTCGCTACGAACCCAGATGCTTCGGTCACTGATGCGTCTTCCTACGAGACCATCTTCCTGGACATGACCCGCATCCTGTTCCACCCGCTGATTGCAGGCCTGATTCTGACTGCAGTGCTGGCAGCAATCATGTCCACCATTTCTTCGCAGCTGCTGGTATCTTCCTCCGCGCTGATTGAGGACCTGTTTAAGGCAACGGTCAACAAGTCCCTGCGTCCGAAGACCTACATGACGCTCTCCCGCGTCGCCGTTGCGCTGATCGCCATCATCGCCGCAATCATCGCTGCTAACCCGAACAGCTCCATTCTGGATCTGGTTGGCTTCGCATGGGCTGGCTTCGGCTCAGCATTCGGCCCGGTGCTGCTGGCCGCCCTCTACTGGTCGCGTCTGAACACCCCTGGTGCTGCTGCCGGCATGATCACCGGTGCGGTTGTCTCCTTCGCATGGGGCATGAGCTCGCTCAGCGACACTCTCTACGAGATCGTCCCGGGCTTCGCCGCTGCAACTGTCGTGATGATTATTGTCACGCTGCTTACCAAGGAGCCGAACGAGAAGATCAAGGAAGAGTTCGACCACGCAGCAAAGCAGGCTCTGGTCTAACGCCTTGATCTAGGCTTGGCCTCCGCTAGCCCCGCAGGCTAGCCCCGGCGCATACCTACAAGGGAACCGAAAAAGTATTTTTCGCGCCCAACTAGGTATGCGCCCTTTTTTATTTGCCATCCTGGCCGCCGCCCTGACTGCCGCCTTTGTCTCATCCTTTGCGCTTACGCGAGTTCTCGTCACCTCCTCCCCCGCGGGGTCGGAGACGGAAGCCGTCGTCAAGCAACTGCGCACCGTGCGCGTCGTCGCCGACCGCCCCACCGTCACCGGATACAAACGCGAGCGCTTTGACGTCTGGACAGGTTCTGCCGATTGCAATACACGCCATAAAGTGTTGGCGGCCTGGTTCGGGGGCTCTGCGTGTTCGCTTGACGACGGCTCCCCGCGCGAAATCCCCGACCCTTACACGGGTGACCCGGTTGGTGCGCATGAGGTCGATATCGACCACATTTATCCGTTGGCAGCGGCGTGGGATTTCGGAGCCTACGCCTGGGATTCCGAGAGGCGTCGGCAATTTGGCAACGATATCGAGACCAACCTCGTGCCCACACGAAGCGCGGTCAACCGGGATAAAGGAGATGCCAGCCCGGCCGAATGGCTTCCCGAGGATGCAAAGGCGTGTGACTACTCGCATCGTTACTTAGCGGTGGCCATTAAATGGGACCTGCCCGTATCCTCGGCAGACTGGAAGGCGATGGCAGCTGCGTGTGGAATCCGCGCGAGAAAAGGCACGAAATAGAGAAAATAGTGCGAGCACGTTAAGTTAAGGACTGGTCTTAATAAAGAAATATCCAGGCCACTCCTCGCTTGAACGCGAGGCCTACATTCAGTCGTGGAAAGGTAATACGTGCAAAACGTAGTTCTTATGGTTCACGTCCTGGCGGCAATCCTGCTGCTTGGACCGGTGACTGTCGCAATTTCGATGTTCCCGAAGCTCGCGCTTGCAGCCCGCGGCGGAGAGGCTGGAACGGTCGGCGCCGCGCGCACCATGCACGCCATTTCGCGCACCTACGGCATGTGGTCGCTGCTCGTGCCGCTGCTCGGCTTCGGTGTCATGTTCACCGATGTGTCGACCTACATGAAGTCCGGGGCAATGCACGCCGCAATTCTGCTGGCTATCATCGCCTGGGCACTGTTGTTCTTCCTGGTCATTCCGCGTCAGCGTCTGATGATGGCCGGCCTCGGCATCGCTGACGAAGACGAGGATGCTGACGATCCGGAGTTCATCGAGCGTCGCAAGAAGGCTGAAGAGCTCGACTGGGACAAGCAGAAGGGCCAGCTGGCTATGTTCTCCGGCATCTTCTCCCTGCTGTGGGTTGTCGCCGGCATCCTGATGTTCTTCATCTAGAGCTCACCGTTCAGAGACAACAAATCTGCCGGTGCGTCTGTACGTTTCGGCCCGACTAATCGGGTTTGGAAGTACATGCGCACCGGCAGTTTTTTATTTTCTAGGTCAGCGCCAAGGGCGGTAGTCGGTAGTCGCCTGACGACGACCGCCCAGCTCACTTCACCTAGCAGGTTTAGCGGCGTCCGCCTCGGTAACCACCGCGACGGTCATCACGGTCACCACGGTAGCCACCACGGCCGCGACCGCCACCACGACGGTCATCGCGACCGCGACCACGGCCACCGAAATCGTCACCGTCATCGAAGTTGCCACGGTAGCCACCACGGCCACGGCCACCACCACGACGGTCATCGCGACCGCGACCACCACGGTATCCTCCGCGACCGCGGCCGCCATCACGACGATCGCCACGGTAGCCACCACGGCCACCGCGGTAGTTATCGCTGTCGTCGACCGAGGTGCCGTCGTCAAGCTTCAGTCCAATGAGCTGGCCGGAGATGCGGGTATCGGAGAGGTTGTTGATGACTTCTTGCGGCAGGTTGGCCGGCAGTTCGACCAGAGTGTGATCGCCACGGATGTCGATGTGTCCGAAGTCCTTGGAGGACAGGCCACCCTCGTTGGCGATGGCACCGACGATGGCACCCGGGCGGACGTGCTGGCGACGACCGACGCTGATGCGGTAGGTTGCGGTGCCCTCGCGGTCGAACTCGACCAGGTCAGCGCGCTTGCCCTGACCGCGCTCACCACGGGAGCGACCATCGCGGCCACGGTTGCGGTCGCGGTCGAAACGATCACGGTCACGGTCGTTACGACGGCCACGCGGCGGCTCCTTCATTAGGAAGTCGCCCGACTGTGCCTGCGCAGCGATAGCGGCGGCGATATCAACCAGTGGGGTGTCGTGCTCTTCTGCGTACTCCTCGATGAGCTCACGGAAGACCGGAACCTGCGAATCAGCAAGCGCCTCGGTCAAGTCATCAGCGAACTTCTGCTTGCGAGAGTCGTTGACCTCATCGACGGTCGGCAGCTTCATCTCGTGCAGCTGCGACTTGGTTGCACGCTCAATCGAGCGCAGCAGGCGTCCCTCACGCGGGGTGACAAAGAGCAGCGCCTCGCCGGAGCGGCCAGCGCGGCCGGTACGACCGATGCGGTGGACGTAGGACTCGGTGTCGTGCGGAATGTCGTAGTTGACCACGTGGGAAATGCGGTCAACGTCCAGGCCACGAGCAGCCACATCGGTTGCCACCAGAATGTCCAGGCGACCGTCCTTGAGCTGATCAATCGTGCGCTCACGGAGAGTCTGCGGGATGTCGCCGTTGATGGCAGCAGCGGAGAATCCGCGGGCACGCAGCTTCTCGGCGAGCTCCTCGGTCTCGTGCTTGGTGCGCACGAACATGATCATCGCTTCGAATTCCTCGACTTCGAGGATGCGGGTCAGCGCGTCCAGCTTGTTGCGGTGGCTGACCATCAGGAAGCGCTGGCGAATGTTGTCCGCAGTGCGAGTCTGGGACTTGACGGTAATCTCTTCCGGCTCCGTCAGGTACTGCTTGGACAGGCGACGAATCGCAGCCGGCATGGTAGCCGAGAACAGCGCGACCTGCTTGTCATCCGGGGTGTCGGCAAGAATGCGCTCGACATCCTCCTGGAAGCCCATCTGCAGCATCTCATCGGCCTCGTCCAGCACCAGGAAACGCAGGTCGGAAATGTCCAGCGAGCCCTTCTCCAGGTGGTCGATGACACGACCAGGCGTGCCGACGATAATCTGCGCACCTCGGCGCAGACCCGACAGCTGCACTCCATAGGACTGACCACCGTAGATTGGCAGGACCTGAATCTTGCCCAGGTGATCAGCAAACGACTGGAAGGAGTCCGCAACCTGCAGCGCCAGCTCACGGGTCGGAGCAAGCACCAGAGCCTGAGGTGCGCGGACGGAGCGATCAATGCGAGCCAGAATCGGCAGCGCAAACGCCGCGGTCTTACCGGTACCAGTCTGAGCCAGGCCGACGACGTCGCGGCCGCTCATCAGAGTCGGGATAGTAGCAGCCTGAATTGGGGACGGAGTCTCAAACCCAACCTTGCGAACTGCATTGACAATGTCATCCGGCAGCTCAAGCTCATCGAAGCCGACGGTGTCGTCGTTGTCGTCTTTGTTCTTTTCGGCCTTCTTCTCAGCCTTTTCGGACTTTTCCTTGACCTCGGCCTTTTCGGTCTTTTCCTCAGCGGCCTTCTCTTCGACCACCGGTGCTTCCTCGGCCACTACATCCTCGGCCTTCACAATTGCGTCCTCGCGGTTTTCGCGCTGATCCTCGCGGTTTTCCTCGACGCTGCCATTCATTTCATTATTAGCCATTTGGGGCTCTTCCTGGGCCTTTTCGCCCGCACACTCAATATTCAACAGTTGATTACTCACAGTTGGGTCGCACATACATGACCCGCCCAATTTACGTTCTTGTTTTTCAGTGCTCTCACGTCGGAATTGCGATGACATCGCTTCTCTTGCACATACTTCGAAAAATTGCGCCCAAACCCAATTCAGCTTTTACTTCCGAGGAGGGGCGCCCATCATGCACTATGCACTTTCAAGCGTTTCACCAGCGAATTTATACCGCTGCCAGATTCTCTGCGACATTGTCGTCAGGATTTCACACCGACTGCCCAGACTACGCCACCGTCGGTCAAAAAACCATTTCCTGTCCGCAAGGTCACAACACTAGGCGGTCGATTTCTTGGATGAGGCCCCGGCGCTGGGGCCGTCGTTAAGCGAGCGCATTGCACCCACTTCGGGGTGCCTATTTTGTAATTTCCTGGGGTGAGGTGGCTAACATTTTCCCTACAAGTTTGTACACATATCAGCTATTTTCCGCCGTGGAACACCCACCGTTCGGCGGACTTTTGCAACTACACAACGTATAAACCCAAGGTCGCTCGAAAATGCCCAGCAATAGTAATTCATCTGAACCGCAGCCGTCATCGCCCCGGCAGTCCCCGCTAAAACCACATTATCCCGACGAGTTTTCTGGGAATGGCGGGCAGCCGGATACACAGCCGTCGAAGCTCTCGGCAATGATTGAAGTTCTCGGGTTTCCGGGCTTTATTTTGGCGGGTTCGGCGCTGGCATTCTTCTTCCCCGCCCCGTTTACTCCGCTGACGGATTACATCACGTACTTCCTGATGATCATCATGTTCGCGATGGGCCTCACCCTGACCATCCCGGACTTTAAGCAGGTCGCTAAGCGCCCGTTGGCGATTCTCTTCGGCGTCATTGCTCAGTTTGTCATCATGCCGCTGCTAGCGATTGCCGTGGCGAAAGCCCTCGGCCTCAACCCGGCACTCGCTGTTGGTCTGCTCATGCTGGGCTCTGTTCCGGGCGGCACTTCGTCGAATGTCATCGCATACCTGTCGCGTGGCGATGTCGCACTGTCCGTCGCCATGACCAGTGTGTCGACGCTGGTCTCGCCGATTATGACGCCGTTTCTTATGCTCGTGCTTGCCGACGCGCACACGGAGGTCGACGGCCTCGGGATGGCCTGGAGCCTCTGTCAGACAGTCCTCCTGCCAGTGATTGGCGGTCTGATTATCCGCTTTGTGGCCGATACCTTTATTAACAAGATCCTCCCAATCCTGCCGTGGATTTCTATTCTCGGTATCGGTGGCGTGGTCTTCGGTGCCGTGGCCAAGAACGCTGAGAGCCTGGCGAACATTGGCCTGATTGTGTTTGTGGCTGTGATCATCCACAACGTTCTGGGTTACGTGCTCGGCTTCTTTGCAGGCCAGCTGGTGGGGATGCCAACTGCGGGCAAGCGCACGGTGGCCGTGGAGGTCGGTACGCAATCCGCTGGCCTGTCCTCCGGTATGGCAGCGAAGTTCTTTACCCCGGAGGCCGCGCTTCCCGGCGCGGTGGCCGCTGTGGTGCACAACATCACTGGCGCAATCTACGTGGCTATTTGCCGAAAGCTCGATGAAGGCAAGGAAACTAGCGAATCCGCTTCTGCTTAAGCTGTTTTCGCTTTGGCTTCTTTGGCCCCGCTGTTCGACGAGTGGGCTGGTAGAGTCTCTCGCCCAAAAATCCAACCCACCATTGCGACCAGCGAAATGACACCACAAACAAAGAAACCGGCCTTGAACCCTGCGGCATCCACAATTGCGCCGACAATCAGCGGGCCGGAAATCGCTCCGAAGTCCTGAGCCATCTGGAAATTGGCGAGCACCTTTCCACCTTGACGGTTGGCGCCGATGACGTCGGCAAGCACGGCCTGCTGCGATGGATTGATCATGCCAGCGCCGAAGCCCGCGAGGACGGAGAGAATCAGTAGCGGCATGGCGCCGCTGCTAAATCCGATAGCGCCAGTGAATACGCCGTTGATTAACAGGCCTGTGATGAGCAGTGGACGACGGCCAATGCGGTCGGAGAGACGGCCGGAAAACTGCAGTGCCGTAACATTGCCGAGCGCGAAGGCCGTCAGCGCGAAACCAGCTGTGGCAGTGGCAGCTACTGCCCCATCGCTGCCCGGTTCTGGGGCGCCAACATGGGAAAACGTTGCCGCGGCGAACAGCGGGACAATCGCGACGCGCACGCCGAAGTTCGACCAACCGTTGGCGAAGGCTCCGACTAGCGCGCTTCGATATGCCGAGTCACGGATTGCCTCGGAGAACTTCAGCACCGGGGTCGTGCGCTTGGGCACTACGTGGCGAAGATGCTCCGCACTCAGCGACATGCCGACCACAATCGTTGCCACAATCAGCGCGCCACCGTAAATGAAAAACGGCACCCTCATGCCCCATGCGCCCATCGCAGCACCAATGATTGGTCCAAAGACATTGCCCAACAGGAAGGCTGTGCCGTAGGCAGCCGAGCTCTTACCGCGGATCTCCGGCGGTGAAATCCGCACAATCAGCCCCATTGCCGAGACCGTAAACATCGTCGAACCGATGCCTCCGAGCGCACGAAACGCCAGCAGTTGCCAATATGTCTGTGCAACACCAACAAGCAAAGTCGAGAACGCGACGATACTGATGCCGGTTAGGTACGTGCGCCGATATCCGAGCTTCTCTACCAGTGAGCCCGATGCCGGCGCGAAGATTAGCCGGAAAATGGAGAACGAACTGACCACGAAGCTGGCCGCGAACACCCCCACATCGAAGCTGCGCGCGTACTGCGGCAAGATCGGTGCAATCAGACCGAAGCCCAGCGCAATGATGAACGCAGCGCTGACCAGAATCCAAATCTCTCGCGGAATCGGCTGTTTAGTCCCGTCTAATTCACCCTGCCGAGGATCCCGACCTTGTGGTTTGCTTCCCACCTCCGATGCGATATCCGGCTGAGATTCGCACTTTGCTTTACGACGAAGCAGGTCGCGCGAACGGGAAGCTGACAAGGTAACGGTCCTTTCTAAAACCTCTAGTCAGAGTCGCCCATTTCACTTTCAATTCGCCGGGCCAACTCTTTGCCAATCAAATGAGGAATTCCAACTACTAGTGCATTACCCATGCAAAAGGCACGATGGCCGTCGGTCATTCCTGTGTCCGTCCATCCTTTAGGGAATCCTTGCAGAGCATCCAGTTCATCTGGAACTAGACGACGCAGTCTTCCATCCACCTTAACCACATGCTTGAAACGGGAGGCCGATTTTCCGCCTTCACCAGTCAAAATCGTTCGGGAGGGCTTTTCCGTCGAGTCCGGGAAGGACATACTCCCCTCACTGTACAAATACGTAAAACCAGTCTTTTTATTGACTCGTTCTTCGCGCTTTGAACCCTTCAGATACTCCCACTTATGAACTTCATCCGCGTGAATGACGAAAGAATCTGGAACAGCAGACTCATCAACAAGGACATCCCCAAGAACTTGTCGAGGCCCATCATAGGACTCAACCACAGAAAATGTCAGCGCCTTGAAGTTCTGCATTATGCCTCCAGTTTCGAATGGAGACTTCTTGGCACCTAGTGAAAACGTCTTTGTTGCTTCATATGGATCCTCTGGAATCACAACTTCTGTGAAATGCAGAGGTTCCTCAATTGGTAAAGCCGCGGCCATGATGCCATCCTTAGCGCGCTGCTCTAATTCCCAGGTGCCGGGATTCTTAACTGCATAGATGTAGACCCGCTTACGTCGCTGCGGAAAACCATACTCAGCACTATTAATCACCCTCCACTCGACGGAGTAGCCGAGGTCACCGAAGCACGACAACATAATTGCAAAGTCGCGACCTCGCTGAGTAGCAGGGCTCTTCAGCAATCGATCAACGTTTTCCAACAAGACATACTTGGGGCTCTTTAGCTTAAGGAACCTGTAGATATCCCACCAGAGGACACCTTTTTTCCCTTCAATCCCACCTGCTTGCGATAGCGGTTTGGCAACTGAGTAGTCCTGGCACGGAAACCCTCCCACAACCATGTCTACATCGGGAATTTCGAACAGCCCGGCTTCCGCATTGTCGAGAACAACGTTGATGTCTTCATTCACACAGCTGTTCTCCCCGAACCTGTTTACATAACAGCGCCATGCAAACTGGCGAGCTGGAGTTCCTGGTGGTTCCCACTGGTTAGCCCACACGGTCTCAAATGGTCCTGCCGCCGGAAGAGATGCTATACCGTCGCTTTGATCCTGATAGCCGTCTAAGCCGAGGCGAAAGCCACCTACTCCCGCGAACAATTCGGCTACGCGAATGGTTTTATCAGACACGTTTCTCCAATCGCTACTGTGTTCTGATACGTCAGAGTGATTCTAACCATGACACAGAGGCCGGATCAAACTGGCCGATAGTTAACCAAAACCGCCGCCTTATTCGAACACTATTTCTAAATCTCTAGGAATTTAGAACCCGACTGATCTCATCACCCACGTACCCCGCGTTCAACCAAAAGGACTTTTTGACCACAGTTTCACCTCGCGGAGTAACAGCTGTATCTGCCTTGTTTCGAGCCTTCGGCCGAACGTGACAGCAACGGTTCTCCGTACTCTTAACCGACTCGCTAGCGCGCCCGTCGATTACACGCTCCCGCATCAGGTCGTAACATGCACGTGCCTCTACCAAGTCAGAGTCAGGCATCTGCCAAAACAGTACGTCCGCTAGTCGAAACTCTCCAAGATTCGACTCATCTTCGCAGAAGACAACAAAAAGGTACTTCTGCGCCAACTGCTCACTGAACTCGCTTTGCTCGAAATCTTGCTCCACCAAATCACGGTAGGAAAACCTTGGAAAAGATAGGGATTCCTTGGGCTTTCCATTTCTCTTCAAACGGATAACCTTAGGGACGATCCCAGCTTTTACAAACTCAGCAATTTCAGATTCCTTGTCCACACCGAGAATACTCTTAACAATAAGACTGCCAATATGCTTAGGAAGGCGGGTGTTACTGTAACCCAAGCCTTCAGCCAAGCTAGTAAGGGTACGATTCATATACGGCGCGAATCGCTTCTTTACCAGCCCAAGCAAATCCATATCTGCTTCTGATTGCTTTCGTTCAATCTCTTGAGCATTAAGCATGCCGTTGAGAATGACATCAATATAACTCCGCTTAAAGGCCCATGCCCGAGGCTTCGCCGGCTCATCCGAGAATGGCTGCTTCCGCGTAATCGTGCTATTCGCTGCCTTAGTACAGGCTTCCAGGTACATCGTGTCACCAGATGAAATGGTGTGCGCTTGTCCTCGTCGGACCTTCTCCTGAATCAATTCCCAGTCACTGCGAAGCTGGACAATGTCATCCTGCGACAGTTCCCAAAGCTTCGCGAGAAGAACCTGGTAATCGACAGGATTCTTATCCTTTTCAAAAAGGTATGCCACTAATAGCATGCGGCTAATCTTGGCCAGCAGATGCGACTCAACCCACTGTTCCTCAGGGAGTGAAAAGTAGTCAATCATCGAAAGGACAAGACGTTCCTTTGCGGAATAATCACCTTTTTTAGTCAATTTCATCGGCGTACTTTTTAGTTCGACGCCTATTTTTGTAAAGTCTGCTTCTGCATTACTGTTAGCCGGAATCTTGAAATAGAGTGTCTCTAACGCGGAACCGAATGCCCCTCGCTTTACCCTCGGATCATCCAAATCCTCGACACCAAGTGCCTCTCGAAGAGATTTTCCGACTATCTTTTCGGCGTAGTTTACAACTGACTCCACATCAGAATCGTCATAGCCTAGCTCAGTCGAAAAGCTCTTCATAGCAAAAAATGTCCCATCACTCGATTCCTGCATATCTCTTTTCGTATGCTGGTGCGTTTAGCTTATATAATTTTGCGGCCAAAATACTAAAGCAAACCCCCTACCCCGCCACCATGGCGGAATAGGGGGTTGGACGGAGCGTCGTAAAGCGAACGCCCTATCTACGAGACTGCGGTGACCTGATTAGAACAGGCTCGGCAGGTTCGCCTGCGAGGAAATGTTGCTGGCTGCCTGCGTTGCCTGAGCGGTCGCACCCGACAGCTCCGGAATCGGCAGCTCCGGGAGAGACGGGCTCTCCGAGATGATGTCGGCAATCTCCGGCGGGACCTCGACGCCCTCTGGGAGCAGCTCGCCAATCGGGCCCAGCTCCGGCTCTTCCTGTGGGACGTGCTGCTTGGTGTACTGGGAGTCCTCGTCAATCGTGCGGAACTCGGACTGCGGTTCAGTGGAGGTCTCTACCTTGAAGCGCTCGTTGACCTGGCCGTCCGGGATGTCGTACTGCTCTTCAAGAGCAACGTCAATCGGCTGGAAGCGACTCAGCGGGCCGATGCCCATGGAGTTAACGCCAATGGCCTCGCGAGTCTCCGGGTTGAAAGCGTTTCCGCCCGAATCGCCGTGGTCAATCGGAGCGATAGCCCAGACACCATTGCGGACTCGGAAGACCTGGAAGCCGCAGCCACGGCCGGTACGGGAACCGTCGGTGCACACAGGCTCACCGAAGTTGTCGACAGAAATCTCCATCGGCTCGAGAGTGCGCTTGTCCTCGATACCGACGATCTGAACCGGCTCGCCGTGGACGTTGCCGAACTCATCAACAGAGTGGGACATAGAGGTGGTCTTGATGTCGTCCTGAACCTCAATGATGCCGTAGTCACCGCTATTGAAGAGGTCGTTGAAGAACTCCGGCATAGTGGTGTTTTCGTCGAAGTCACCCTCTTCCGGCATGATATCGGTGCCCATGTAGTCCTTGTTGACCAGCTTGTCGCCGTCCTTGGTTGGGATGAAGAACTGGCCGGTGACCTCTTCGCCGGTTTCAGTATCCTTCGCCACAACACAGTGACCGGCAGTCATGATGACACGATGCGAAACGCCATTCTGATCCACAACGGTGCCGGGAACTCCCAGAGAGCACATCGGGGACTGAACATGCCGTCCGTCGATGTTCTTACTGCTCGGGAACGGCATTCGCAACGGCGAGCCCGGGCCGATGACAACATCCGAGTTTGCCGGTGCAGCCTCAGCTACCGCGATTCCGGGCACAAAGCCACCCGCAGCTACCGACAGTGCAGCCGTGAGTGTGGCGACCTTCTTTGAACTGGCCATAGTGTGCGATACTCCATTTCTGTACAGAAAACTTGTCCCACTCAGTGTATTAGGGACACCTTTACAGAGCTCTCCAAAAATGGAACCTAGGGTGAAATTCTCAGTCGAGGAACCGTTCATTCGCCTTCACGGCACGCGCATTACACATCAAAAGGTTTGTTCAACAGCAATGCAAGAGCCAGAACCATCCGCCTTGGATGATTCTGGCTCTCTTAACGGTTCGGGGGTGATTTTTGTCAGATTCTCAGACTGGTGCTAGCCCTCAAAGCTTGGAAGCTGAATTTCTGCCAATTGAGGCAGCTCAAACGGCTGTGACGATTGTGGCAATTGGGGCGATTGTGGCAGTTCAGGGAGCTGCGGTGACTGCGGCAGCTGGTCCACAAGATCAGCTAACTGCGGTACAGAAGCTTCCTGCGAAGCCTGCGAATCCTGCGCCCGGGCATACTCCTGATCCGCCGCCATATCCTCATTGAGGGTGCGGTAGGAGGAGTCGCGCTGAGCCGTGGAATCCGATACCTCGAAGTGGTCATTTACCTGACCATCGGGAATGCCGTAGGCCTCCTGAATGGCAATATCCGCGGGCATCACACGCGAGACCGGACCGAAGGTCATCGAATTTACGCCAATAACTTCGTTAGTGGTCGGATCATAGGCATTTCCGCCGGAGTCACCATGGTCAACGCCAATACCAACCGTCCAAATGCCGTTTCGAGCCCGAAATACCTGATAGCCACAGGCACGTCCAGTACGCATGCCGTCCTTACAGATAGGTTTGCCAAAATTATCGAAGGAGACCTCGCCACGCGGCAGATCTTCATTGTCTTGAATGCCAGTCATCGCTACAGGCTCCCCGTAGCTCTGACCATTTTCATCGATGGAGTAACTTGCGCCGGTAGTTTCTACGTCCGGATCAAGGTTGATTACTCCATAGTCTGCACCATTAAAGGCCGCCGGCAACGACTCCAGTCCGACATCTTCCTGCGGCACTTCCCAACGGTGAGCACCTGTCGTACCAATGCGCTTATCGCCTTCGGTGGTTGGCACATACACCTCACCGGTAACGATTGGCAGACCCACATCCGGAGCATCATTCACACAGTGCCCTGCGGTCAACATGACCCGATGCTTTTCCCCATTGCGGTCCGTCACCGTCCCAGGAACACCCGCCGAACACATCGGCGAGTTGACATTTCGGTGCCCATCCCACGGGCTTCCCTCCATGGGAGTTCGAATCGGGTCACCCGGGCCAACCACGACAGCATGTGCCGCGACCGGGGCTGCCAAGGACAAAAGTGCTGCGAAAGCCGATACCGCCATTCGACTTCTTGCGTGCTTCATTGAGACGAATCTTTCAAATTTTTAGTTTTCCTTTAGGACCATCCCCCACACTAATCCACCACCCCACCCCCAGAAATAGCGTTTTCTCAGACTCTTGGACTTTTACAAAAGTCGTTATCGAATCGTTTCCACAACCCCACATGTCCCTGCAATAACACCAGGCACCTAGCCAATTGACTACCCCCACTTGGGTAGCCAATTGATGCTAAACATATCTCGAACATTAGTTCTATATGTTCGAAAATGTGAGTCCGGGGTGTTCGATAACTTGTGAGCCATGAACACAGCAGACGAGTTTCCCATTCATCGCCGCCTAGCTCTTCCCCGACTATCCGCTACCTACCGTGCAGAATGTTTCGAAGACCTCGACCTCATCCGCACAATCCTCTGCCACCCCACCATCGGCCGTAGGCATTCGCCCGGCGCGCTAGATCACACCTTCTCGCTTCCCGACGGGCCTGTGGTCACCGTCCGCGCGTCACGGATAGCGCTTCCTCGCGCACTGGTCTCTCAGCTTGCCGACGTGCACGCGGAATACTTCATCCTGAAGGATGAGCCCATGTTCATGTACTCCGTTTCCGTCAAGGTGGAATCCTCATCGGAGGTAGTCCTCCGCGGAATTGGCGGTTCGAATCGGACGCGGGAAGAAAACCGCCGACGTACTCGGGCTGTGGCTGAGGCACTCCATCGTGCGCAGGACTGCAGCAAGATACACGAAAACGGCACTGACCTCGCACTCCCCGGGCGCCGTTATAGCTGGATTGGCACCAGGGACGCGCGGCCACTGCCGTGTCCTAACGAGCTCTTTTCTTCTCGCCCATCAGCGGCTTAGCACTGTTCACAGTGCTGCCACAGTACGGCTACTCGCTGTCGTCGCCTTCTTCGTCGTCCTCGTCGTCATAGTCGCCATCGTCATAGAGGTCATCATCGTCGTCATCGTCATCATCATCCCCGTCCAAGGAGGCAACGTGATCAGAGTAGATATACTCCGCGTACCCGTCATCGACGGGTGCCAGCTGATCTTCCCATTCCTCTGCGCGGTCTACCACGAGCGCAAGGACATCCATCAGCTTGTCAAAGTCCTTGAAGGTGCCCAGCGTCAGAACCTCATTGCGCAAGGTCTGGATGTCAGAGTAGAGGTCAGCGAACATCTTGCGACGGTCATCATCGGTGAGAACCGTTTCGGTGTCCGAGTCCCAAAACTCTGCGATGGCCTGGTCGACAATGTCGTCCAAGTTCGCGTCCTGAGAGATGAAGCGGACGTGTGCGCTGGGCTCGTTGTTGTGGGCAGTTACCAAAACCTGAACCAACGAGGAGGTACCAACTTCGGAGGTGACCAAGGTTGCCTCTTCGGGGTCCTGTTCAAACTCCAGGTCAGCAATGCGGTCATCATCACCATCGAGCAGAGTGCGCAGCAGGCCAACAACCTGGTCAGTAGCTACATGGTGGGCGACTGCCGCGACGGCGTCTTCGACGGAGAATACAGCGGAGACCAGAACAGCTTCGAACTCATCGTCCTCATCATCCACATCGGCAGCGGCTACGTAAACTTCGGCAGCCGGGATGTCCTCATCAATGGTGACGAACTGAACCTCCAGGTCAGAGGTAATGGGAACGAAGAGGGTGTCATCGTTGACACGGCTTTCAATGCCCTCGCGGTCCAGTGCCGCAGCAATCTGCTCGAAAAAGCTCATGGGTGGAATCCTCCCTTGAAAGATAATTGGCCTCTACCCGCAGCCAATCGTAGCGACAAACGCGCAATCATGGGGTGGCTCATGCCCCCGGCAATTGCTGCGAAAGATCGCGCCGGCAGCGTGCGTGCTGCTGCAAAGCCGCCAACGCGGTCGGTTGAGGAGCAGGCCGCCAGCTGTCGATTCTCGAAAACAGAGCGCTCAGTAGCGTGCCCAGAGTTGATGGCGTTCCTCACGAGAACGTTTTGGACAGGAGACACACAGATCGGCATCTGGGCTGTGATAAATCATGCAGCAAGTAGCTCTCTCCAGGTGAGTAACTACATCGAAGTCCGGTTCTTCTCCCGCCTCAGCAGCAGCTTCATCCCAGGGGAGCACCTCGCCTCCGCAGGAATCCATGAAACGAGGAAGAGGAACCCGATGTACTCTCTGTATTCCCTCAACGACATGTTTGCCAATAAGCGCTCCACGCCAGGGCTCCATCAGCTCATTACCGGCGGATATTGCGGCGTTAGCTACGGCATCGGCAGCCACGGCCCAAAGAGGGGCAGGCTTGATTTCCCCGACTTCTCCAACAACCTGAGCCAACGGCTCCAAGAAATGAGCCAGTGCTTCGCCGGAATCCTTCAGCTCATCCACATCCTCAGCGGAGATGCTTTCAAACTGTTGAGCTTGGAACCCAACCCAATAGTCATCTCGAAGAAATGTGAGCCAAGAAGACCACTGCCACACTGGAACTCGATCGGACACCAACACGCATGCCAGCGATGGCCCTACCAATGCTCCGCACATGGACCACCACCACAACTGGGCCTGGAAACGGGTATCCACCTCAACCTCGGGCATGGGAAACAGCTTTCTCCCAGCCTCAATTCCGGCGGCTACAGCTTCGGTAGAAAGGTGCCACTCCGCAGCGCCGTCGTGAGGCGTGACATCTGCGGAAAACCGAGGAAAGTCCGCCAAAAGCTGGGAGTACTCGGGAGGCAATGCGGCACCCCGCGTGACATCGTTCACCAGTCTCATCCTTCTATCGACTGTGTTAATCGCCGTACACCTGTCTATTTTTCCACCGACTACGGAATTTCCCCACAGCTCAGTAGTGTTTATATGGGCATATGGCTCTCAACGGACCCGTTTAGGAGGTCTACTACTTTGTTCCAAAAGACGAAGAAGGATTCAACTCGCACAGTAACTGATGCGGTGAACTCAACCCCCGAAGCGATCGAACGTGATGCCGGAAAACTGGGAACCCTTCTTATCCAAACCCTGGATAAGACCATGAGCTGGCAGTCGTCTGCCATCACCGGGTACGTCAGTTCCCTGCACAAGCGCAAAAAAGATGAAACTCCGGCGCAGGTACAAGAACGTATTGATTCCCACTACCTCAACCTGGTCACCGGCACCGGTGGTGCCGCCGGCGGCAGTGCGGTTCTTCCCGGCGTCGGCATGATTACGGGCTTGGCTGCGGTTACCGGTGAATCGCTGCTGTTCCTGGAAGCATCAGCCTGGTACACACTGGCCTCAGCAACCCTGCGCAATATTGACATCACCGATCCGCAACGCCGTCGCACGCTGATTCTTGCGGCCATGAGTGGTTCTGAGGGGACAGCTATTATGGCCTCTCTGCTTGGCGAGGAATCGCTGCGGAAGCAGACCAAAACTTCCGTAAATTCTCTACTGCCACGGCTTGGCGTTCCGCAGCTGGGTGCAGCAAACCGCCTGCTGATTCGCGAGGCACGCAAGCGCTTGATGAAGAACGCTCGCCTGGCCATCATCGGTAAGATTTTGCCATTTGGAATTGGCGCCGTGGTTGGGGCCTCCGCCAACCGCAAGCTCGGTGGCATTCTTATCAGCTCCACTCGCGCATCTCTGGGCCCGCTTCCCCAGGATTGGTCGGGCTTTGAACGAAAGCTACCGGCTAAATCCAACACCTCTGAGGACTCGAAGAAGGACTCAAAGTCATCGAGGTTCTCTATTCCCTCGGCGCTGAAGTGGCCGAAGAAAAAGAAGAATAAGTAGTTCCTCTTACCCCGATTACCCTTCAGCGACGTTTTTCAATGGAAGAGCGGTACCCACCATGGCCCAGAGCAAACCCCTCAGAACCTCTCCCATGAAGTTCTTGTGGAAACAGTCTCTTCACAGGCCACTACCGCTCTATGGTGTCATTGTTGTAGCGCTAATCGTTGTCGGGTTAGAGTCCGTACTTCCGCTTCTCACTAGAGATGCCATTGATGTGGCAACGGGCTCTTCCGATGGCGGTGTCCCCGCGCGCCTACTGCCTTCCCTAACTCCCCTGCAGGCAGTCATTTCCGTCTTTCTGGCCATCGCGTTAGTACGCTTCGTCGCCCAGGTGGGGCGCAGATTCTTCTCCGGCAAACTCTCCATTGATGTTCAGCACGACCTGCGACTAAAGATCCTTCGCTCCCTACAAAACCTCGATGGTCCAGCACAAGACCGAGTCAACACCGGCCAGGTCGTGTCACGGTCAATTTCCGACCTCCAGGCAGTGTCCGGACTACTGGCGATGTTGCCGTTGACGCTGGGATCCGTCGTCAAGCTGTTCATCACTATCGGCATCATGCTCGCCCTCTCGCTGCCCCTGACACTGGTCGGCCTCGCCGTCGTGCCAGCGATTGTCTACATTGCGGTGAATTCGCGTGACAAACTCCATGCCGCAACCTGGGCTGCCCAACAGCAAGCAGGCGAGATCGCCGGACAAGTCGAGGAAACCGTTTCCGGCATCCGCGTTGTCAAGGCGTTTGCGCAGGGTGACAACGAAGTTGCGAAGATGGAGCGTAACTCGTCGCTGCTCTATTCCCTACGCCTGCGAGCGGCAAAACTCAGCGCTCGATTCCAACCGGCGCTGCAGTCGTTGCCGCAACTGTCCCTCGTCGGAAATATCGCGGTCGGTGGCTGGCTCGCGATTAACGGACACATCACCCTAGGCACGTTCGTAGCTTTTGCCACGTATCTCACCAGCCTGACTGCCCTGTCGCGTCTGGTCTCCAACATGGTCATCTCGATACAGCTGACGTCGGCAAGCATCGACCGCATTTCCGATGTCATCGACGCCCGACCAGACAACCCCGAACCCACCGACGCGCTCCCCCTCCCCAACGGTCCTGTTGGCATCAGCTTCAACCACGTCACCCACAGCCGTGGCGGACGCACGCTTATCGACGATGTCTCATTCTCCGTCGCGCCAGGGGCGACCTTAGCGTTGATTGGCCCACCGGGGTCCGGAAAGACTATCGCCACGGAGTTACTCGGCCGTCACTATCTGCCGGATTCGGGAACTATCACTATCGATGCGCCCAGCCACAGCACATCCACAGATACGGCGCGCATTCTCTCCAGCGACGTATATGACGCTATAACTGTCGTTCCGGACACTCCTTATCTATTTGCGGGCACGTTGCGTGAGAACATCGCATTCGCCAATCCCGCGGCGTCCCAGGAAGAGATTAACGCCGCAGCGACCGCCGCCCAGGTCAACTTCGTCGACGATCTGCCTCAGGGGTGGGACACAGCCATCGGCGAGCGCGGGCATAATCTCTCCGGCGGACAAGCTCAACGCGTCGCGTTAGCACGGGCATTCCTCGCCCGTCCTCGAGTTTTGGTTCTCGACGACGCGACCTCAGCAATCGATGCTGCAACAGAGTTAGAAATCTTCAACGCGCTGACCTCGCAGCTGGCGGAAACGACTATCGTCATCGTGGCGCATCGATCTTCCACTCTCGAGCAGGCGGACCACATCGCCATTTTCGAAGACGGTGCCATCACCGGCATTGGCACCAAGGCCGAACTGATTACTTCTCATCCGCGCTTCACCGAGCTGATGGACATCGACCAGAGCGCCTACCCCGAAATCGAAAACCTTGTTCTCGACCCCATCGACAGCGAAGACCCCAGCCCCGAGGAACTCTGGCCCGACGAATCCGCGCCAACCTCCGACAACTCCACGCCAGACACCGCTGCGCGGCTTCCCGGAGGTGCCACTTCTCAAATGAGCCGCGGGGTTGGCCGAGCCGGAGGAGGTCCAGGCGGTCCAGGTGGACCCGGTGGCCCCGGTGGCCGCGGCGGCGGTCGTGGTGGCATGGGGGCGGCTCTCGCCAATGCGCCTGCGACGCCGGAGCTACTCGAGCGCGTGCGAAACCTCCCACCCGCTACCGAAAAACCGCGTGTGCCCGCTGCGGCACTCGACAACTCCGAGCTTTTTTCTCTGCGCCGGTTGCTGTCCTATGTCCGTGGCCTATTTATAAGTGTCATTGCGCTGCTCGCCCTCATTGCCGTCGCCGATCTGGCGTTCCCCATGCTCGTGCGCTACGCCATTGACCACGGCATCAGTGAGCACAATGAGGCCGTGCTGTGGGCCTGCGCCGCAGGTGGCTTGGCGACGGTCCTCATCAGTTGGCTTGCCGTAGCCACAAATGCTGTTATTACTGCGCGCACTGGTGAGCGGCTGCTCTATGCCCTGCGTGTGCGTTGCTACCGTCACCTGCAGTCGCTTGGCATTAACTACTTCGAGGCCAATCGCTCGGGCGCCATCATGACGAGGATGACAACCGACATCGATGCGCTCTCCTCTTTCCTGCAAACGGGACTGGCAGAAGGGGCAATCGCCGCGTTTACTCTGCTCGGTGTCACAGCGCTGTTGCTTGCCACACAGGTGTCACTCGCCGCAGTGGCGTTGGCATCGCTTCCCATCATTGTGGTGGCCACCCTGGTATTCCGCCGAATCTCCTCGCGCCTATACAAGTTTGCACGCGAGCAGCTCTCCTTGGTCAACGCTGATTTTCAGGAGACCATTGGTGGGCTTCGCGAGATTCAGATGTACCACCGCGTCGCCGATATCGAATCTTCCTTTGCCGAGGAATCCGATAAGTACCGCGCAATTCGTCAGCGAGCGCAGCTGGCCGTGGCTCTATTCTTCCCCGGCATCAACTTCGTCTCTGAGTTGGCAACAGCCGCGGTATTGGCTGTCGGTGCCCAACAGGTTGCTTCGGGAACCACGACGCCCGGCGTACTCGTCGCCTTCACGCTGTACCTAGGAATGCTCTTTGGCCCGATTCAGCAGCTGTCCCATGTTTTCGACGGCTACCAGCAGGCGAAGGTCGGCCTCAATCGCATTGATGACCTCCTACAGACCGCCCCCATGCCAGATCACGGCACTACTGACGGCGCGTCCCGCGCAGCTGCTGGCGACCTGCGCTTAGACAAGGTAACTTTCTCCTACTCCGCCGCCGACTCTGAGCACGAACGCCCGCAGGTTCTCGATGCTCTCGATTTGCAGATTCCTGCCGGAGAAACAGTCGCAATTGTCGGATCCACGGGCGCCGGAAAATCAACAATCATTAAGTTGTTTGCTCGGTTCTACGATCCAGTTGACGGTGTGGTGCGAGCCTCCGAAACTGACATCCGCGACTTCCCTCTTAACGATTGGCGACGCACCCTCGGCTATGTCCCCCAAGAATCACACCTGTTTTCGGGGACAGTAGCAACAAATATTTCCTACGGTCTACCGGACAGCAGTCATGCTGAAATTCAGCAGGCCGCGAAAAACGTCGGTGCCCTCAGCACCATTGCCAGCCTGCCCGGTGGCTTCCACCACCCCGTCGGCCCAGATGGCCGAGGGCTCTCCTCCGGACAGCGTCAGCTCATCGCACTCGCTCGTGCCGAAATGATGCGTCCTGAACTGCTGCTTCTCGACGAAGCCACCGCGACACTCGACCCTGCAACAGAGTCGGCAATCCTTGAAGCCACTGACCGTGCGTCGCGTCAACGCTCGGCAATTATTGTGGCCCACCGCCTGGCTACAGCGGCTCGGGCCAACCGGATTTTGGTACTTGACCACGGGCGTATTGTCGAGGACGGCTCCCATGACGAGCTCCTAGCGGCGGGTGGCCAATACGCAGAGCTTTGGAGCAAGTACCATATGGGGAGCGCGACGGTGTAGTAATTCAGAATTTTCGTTATCCTTGAATGACACTTTGACACTTGCGCTAATTAGAATAAACGTGAGTTAGTAAAACTAAGACGAAAAGAGGCGAGTACCTGCCGTGAGCAGCGACATGAGCTTCGGCCAGAACGAATGGCTGGTCGACGAGATGTACCAGCAATTCCAGAAGGATCCACAATCTGTGGGTCAGGAATGGCGCGAATTCTTCGCAACCCACACCCCGTCCCAAAAGGGCGAGGACCTTTCCAATATGGCAAAGCCAGCAGCAGCCACGAAGGAGGAAGCTAAGGCAACCGGACGTCGTGAATCCAAGGGGGTCGAACCAACTAAGACCCCGAACAAGCCGGCGTCCCCGAAGCCAAAGAAGTCCCCAATGGATGCAGCAGCCAAGGTTTCGGCTGTTGAATCCGGCGAGGAGCCTCTGAAGGGCGTCGCACGGGCTATCGCTAAGAACATGGATGTCTCCCTGGAGATGCCGACCGCTACGTCGGTTCGCGATATGCCGGCACGTCTGATGTTTGAAAACCGCACCCTGGTTAACAATCATCTGGCACGCGCCCGCGGTGGCAAGATTTCCTTCACCCACATCATTGGTTACGCCATGGTGAAGGCTGTCATGCTCCACCCGGACATGAACAACAACTACAAGGTGGTTGACGGCAAGCCAGTTCTGGTTACCCCGGAGCACATTAACCTCGGCCTGGCTATTGATATGCCAGCTAAGGACGGCTCTCGCTCGCTCGTAGTTGCCGCTATCCGCGAGTGTGAGACCCTGACCTTCAAGCAGTTCGTCGACGCCTACGAGGACATCGTCGTTCGTGCTCGCCACGGCAAGCTGACCGGTAAGGACTTCCAGGGTGTCACCATTTCCCTGACCAACCCGGGCGGCATCGGTACCCGCCACTCCGTCCCGCGCCTGACCAAGGGCCAGGGCGCGATTATCGGTGTCGGTTCCATGGATTACCCGGCTGAGTTCGCTGGTGCTTCCGCTGACCGTCTGGCAGAGATGGGCATCGGCAAGCTGGTGACCATCACCTCTACTTACGATCACCGCATTATCCAGGGTGCAGAGTCCGGTGAGTTCCTGCGCACGATGAGCAACCTGCTCGTCGACGACAAGTTCTGGGACCACATCTTCCAGACCATGCGCGTCCCCTACACCCCAATCCGTTGGGCACAGGATCTGCCGAACACGGGTATCGACAAGAACACCCGCGTTATGCGTCTGATTGAGGCCTACCGCTCCCGCGGTCACTTGCTGGCTGATATCGACCCGCTGCGTTCTGACCAGCCGAATGATTCCGCTCCGAACCACGCTGACCTCGATATTGAGGAGCACGGTCTGACCCTGTGGGATCTGGACCGTACCTTCAACGTCGGTGGTTTCGGCGGCAAGGAGACGATGACGCTGCGCGAGGTTCTCTCGCGCCTGCAGAACGCATACTGCCTCAAGGTCGGTTCCGAGTACGCTCACATCCTCGACCGCGAAGAGCGCGAGTGGCTGGAAGAGCGCATTGAGGGCGGCCAGCCAAAGCCGTCCCACGCTGAGCAGAAGTACATCCTGCAGAAGCTGAACGCCGCTGAGGCATTCGAGAACTTCCTGCAGACCAAGTACGTCGGCCAGAAGCGCTTCTCCCTTGAGGGCGCAGAGTCGCTGATTCCGCTGATGGACTCCGCCATTGACACCGCTGCTGGCGCTGGCCTGGATGAGGTCGTCATCGGTATGCCACACCGCGGTCGACTGAATGTGCTCGCAAACATCGTCGGCAAGCCACTGCGCCAGATCTTCACCGAGTTCGAAGGCAACATCGACCCGGCACAGGTCGGCGGTTCTGGTGACGTCAAGTACCACCTGGGTACTACTGGCCGTCACATCCAGATGTTCGGCGAGGGCGAGATTGACGTCACCCTGACTGCGAACCCGTCCCACCTCGAGGCCGTCAACCCGGTCGTTGAGGGTCTTGCTCGTGCACGCCAGGACAAGATCAACAAGGGCGAAGAGGGCTACTCCGTCATGCCGCTGCTGCTGCACGGTGACGCATCCTTCGCCGGCCTGGGCATTGTCCAGGAGACCCTGAACCTCATGTCCCTGCGTGGTTACAAGGTCGGCGGTACCGTCCACATCGTGGTGAACAATCAGATTGGCTTCACCACTTCGCCGGACTCCGGTCGTTCCTCCTACTACGCAACCGACATCGCCAAGGCATACGGCTGCCCGGTCTTCCACGTCAACGGTGACGACCCGGAGGCTGTCGTCTGGGTCGGCCAGCTGGCTGTTGAGTACCGTAACCGCTACGGCAAGGACGTCTTCATCGACCTGGTCTGCTACCGCAAGCGCGGCCACAACGAGGCCGATGACCCGTCCATGACTCAGCCGCTGATGTACAAGATCATCGACGAGAAGGAAAGCGTTCGTGCTCAGTACACCGAGGACCTCATCGGTCGCGGTGACATTTCCGAGGAAGAGTACGAAGCAGTACGCCGAGACTTCCATGACCAGATGGAAGCGGTCTTCAACGAGGTTCGCGCAGCTCAGGACGCAAAGCCGGGCGAGCAGACCGGTATCGCCGGTTCTCAGCCGCTGCCGCACGGTCTCAAGACCGGCATCGACAAGGCTGAAATCGTCGAGATTGGTCAGTCTTACGTCAACCTCCCTGAGGGCTTCAAGATTCACCCGCGTGTTGCGCCGGTCGCTAAGAAGCGCGCGGAGATGACTCAGGAAGGTGGCATCGACTGGGGTATGGCCGAGCTGCTGGCAATCGGCTCCTTCACCGGTGCTGGCATCGACGTCCGCTTCGCAGGTGAGGATGTCCGCCGCGGTACCTTTACCTCTCGCCACGCAGTTCTGATTGACTCCGAGGACGGTTCGGAATACAACCCGATCGACGCCTACGGTAAGTCCAAGAACGGTGGTCGCTTCATGATTTACAACTCGGCTCTGACCGAGTACGCAGGCATGGGCTTCGAGTACGGCTACACCCTGGGTAACCCGGACGCAGCAGTGTTCTGGGAAGCACAGTTCGGTGACTTCGCCAACGGCGCTCAGACCACCATTGACCAGTACGTTTCCTCCGGCGAGGCCAAGTGGGGTCAGACCTCCAAGCTGATCCTGCTGCTGCCGCACGGCTACGAGGGCATGGGCCCGGACCACTCTTCGGCACGTATCGAGCGCTTCCTGCAGCTCGCAGCCGAGGGCTCCTACACCGTTGCTCAGCCGTCCGAGCCGGCTAACTACTTCCACCTGCTGCGTCGCCACGTCCTGTCCGACCTGCACCGTCCGCTGGTTGTGTTCTCGCCGAAGTCAATGCTGCGCAACAAGATGGCAGCGTCTGCTGTCGAGGACTTCACCAACCCGAACAAGTTCCGCTCGGTCATCGATGACCCGAACTTCGAGTCCAAGGACAAGTCCGGCATCAAGACCCTGCTGCTCTGCTCCGGCAAGATCTACTGGGAGCTGGAGAAGAAGCGCAAGAAGGACAAGCGCGACGATCTTGCAATCGCTCGCCTGGAGATGCTGCACCCGCTGCCGCACAACCGCCTCCGCGACATCTTCGAGTCCTACCCGGATCTTGAGGAAGTCCGCTGGGTTCAGGATGAGCCGGCTAACCAGGGTCCATGGCCGTTCCTGGCACTGAACCTCCCAGAGGTTCTGCCGGATATGCCGAAGCTGACCCGCGTTTCCCGCCGTGCACAGTCCTCCACCGCAACTGGTGTGGCTAAGGTACACCAGATTGAGGAGAAGGCTCTGCTGGAAGAGGCTCTCAAGTAGGTCTCATTGACTGGTCTTCACCAGTTAGCGTGTGAACGCTAAGGGGCTCCAACCGTTCGGTTGGAGCCCCTTTCCTGTTGCTTGGGCGATCGTTGCCAGGCATCAAGGGCGAATAGTCAAAAAGCGTGTCCGGTCGGCGTGCCACCGGGTCGGCACCATTTACTACTTAGTCCTCAATGCGAGTTACTGACTACGTTTATGACAAAAATGTCCCGAAAAATGGCATGAAAGTGTCATAAACTCGCACAGTTTCACATTTGCAGCCCGCATTCATGGGTTATTCAACAAACTTGGCGGCAGCCAACAGCAGATACGCGTCAGATACCGCCACAACTAGCCCCCGCCGCCCCGACTACGCCTTGTCCAGCCACTCCTGAGCGACCAACTCAGGGCTGGCGCCACCAGCCACAGCCCGGGTCATCAGCTTCAAGTCCTCAGTGCTCAGCGAACCCGCAATCTCATTGAGCACGCGGACTCGATCATCTCGGTCCAACGCTGGCTTGACGTAGAAAGGCACAAGCCATTGCGGCAAGTCAGCCCCAGCATTGTCAGCTGACACATCCGCGCAGCCCTGTGCCATGCCCGCGTCGGTGGCCATAACTTCACCCGGCAGCGACCGCGAAAATGCGTCGTACACACGGTCGCGCCACTCGCCGCTGAACTGCTTGTCCGGGGTGGAGTCGTCGGCGTATTCCTCCGCCAGTGAAGCCGCCGACGCAGGGTCGCTCAGGCCGAGTAGCTCACCTGTGCATCCGAAGGAGACCAGGACCGCTTCATTGCGTACGGCCCGCAACCGGTCGTCAGCATTGCGAATGCCGACGACCTCCGCTTGCCGCCCTATTCTCTCGAAGCTTTGCGCATACACGTACGCAAGAGCTGCTTGCTCAGGGTTGCGTAGGTCTGCCCCGACAGTCACTACCGCCTCCTGCTCGGGAGGAACGGGCATCTGCGGATCCAAATCAGAACATGCGGCAAGACCGAACCCCGTCGCCCCAGTGACCAATGCCAGGGCGGTAAAAGTGCACGCAGTAGCCGTGGAGCTACCCTTGCACCCCATTGAGCGGATGCGAAAGTGGAACCCGGCGTTCGCACGTCTAAAATCAATCATCGACACCAGCGTAACCTACGAACGGATTGTGAGGTCACCCAGAATGGGCGAAGAGAAAAGCCGCAACATCAGCGCTTCGGCGAAGGCTCGCAATCCGCGAACTAGCTCGGCCAGTCAAAGCCAAAAACCGTCGGCCACAGCAAAACCCGGTAAAACCGCTCGGGCGACGAATGCGGCTAAATCCGCAGCGAAGTCGGCTGTCTCGAAGGTGACGCGCACCAACGGCTCGTCGTCAAGCACAGGAACAGGACAGTCGAGGGCGGTGCGCGATGCCCTGCGCGATTGCGGCGTCTACATCGGTGGCAAGCGTTTGCCCGGCACCTACGACCACTTCTCCGGGCTGTCCGAGGTACGGAATTTTGGCGAGGGCTTCACGTGGCTGTCGTTGTCGCGCCCCAACGCGACACAGATGGACGCCATCGCCGAGCTTTACGGGCTGGATGAGCTGACGGTGGAGGACGCACTGACTAACCGCCAGCGCCCCAAGATTGAGATCCACGATGATCACGTGGTTTTTGTAATTCGCTCGATTCATTACTCCCCGGAAGGTCTCGCGGATGACGAAAATGAGATCATTCGCTCTGGCCAGCTGATGATTGTCATCGGCCCGGAGTACGTCATCACCATTCGCATGGGCATGCCGAGCTCGGATATGCAGCGCATTAGCGCACGCGTGGAGAACACCACCGACGCCATCGACTACGGCCCCGCGGGCGTGCTGTGGGCGCTGACGGACAACCTCGTCGACGCGTACCTGCGCATCGCGATGCAGCTGGAAGATCGCGTGGAGATCATGGAAGACGAAGTCTTCGAGCCGAACTTGGATTCGGATATTGAGGACATTTACATCCTCAAACGAGAGATTCTGGAGATGCGCCACGCGATCGATCCGCTGACACCGGCGCTGCGCTCCCTGATGAATCTGCGGGAAGACATCATGCCTAAGGACGTCAGCCGTTATCTTTCCGATGTTCTCGACCACCAGCTCGCCGCCGCGGACCTCGTCTCCGGACTCGACGAACGACTCTCCGCCCTCATCGACGCCGCCGCCGTGAAAATCCAGCTGCAGCAGAACCAGGATATGCGTACTATCTCGGCGTATGCGGCTATTCTCGCCGTCCCGACCGCCCTGGCTGGCATCTACGGCATGAACTTTGACCACATGCCCGAGCTGCACTGGGAGTACGGCTACTTCATCGTCCTCGCCATCATGTTCGCCATCGTGGCGTTTTTGGTGTGGGTCCTGCGCCGCAACAAGTGGCTATAGGCTCTGCTTCTGGCAGGCATCGCTTTACGACGGATACAGCAACCTACCCGCGGTTCCCACCGAGCGCCCGCTGCGCCAACAGGTCACGGGCCCGCTCGGCATTGCGGGGATTGCACAGGACGTCGTAGCGACGGGCAACAATCTCCGTAGTGCTCGAGAAATCCCGCTTGCCGTTTTGCATTGCGTACGGAACTGCGGCCAGCACGATGCCGAAGATGGCGCCCATACCGAGGCCAACAATCAGCGGGCTCACCCAATCTTCCTGGAAAAGCCCCAGAATCAGGCCGAAGAACAGGCCCATCCACAGGCCGTACAGTGCGCCGCCGCCGAGCACCTTCGGCCAGGTCAGCCTGCCGACTACGCGCTCCACCTGCATCAGGTCAACACCGACGATGGTGAGGTCGGAAACCGGGAACTCATCGCGATCACTGAGCGAATCCACCGCCGCCTGCGCGTCGGAGTAGTTGGTGAAACTGCCCACCGGCCACCCCTCGGGCACCTGGCGCTGAGGCAACCGGGACTTCATGCTCTGTTCCCGGCCGCTCCCCCAACCGCTGCCCGCTTCCCCATTTGCCATCGGTACTCTCACCGTTCCCTTGCAGTTGTTGTCACAGTAAATGGTGACTCAGTTGCTGAAAATATTGCTAAAACTATCGCTATAAAGCGTTCTATCAAGGACAACGTCTGACGGTTGGCAATTGTTCCGCCGTCTGGTCCACCGCCCATTCCACCGCCACCGCGCTTGCCGGAGGGGTTGGTCGCTGTGACCGTCGTAAAGCGGCAAACTACTGATTTTGTCAGTAGTTCTTTGTCTTGCGGGGTCTCACGATAAGATTCACTACATAATGTCTACGATTACTGAAGCTGAAGTTCGCACCGCCCTGGCGCAGGTCGAAGATCCTGAGGTACGTCGCCCGATTACCGAGGTTGGCATGGTCAAGTCCATCTCGGTGGCGGACAACAATGACGTGGCCGTGGAGATTTACCTCACCATCGCCGGTTGCCCCATGAAAAACACCATCATCGAGCGCACCGAAGAGGCGCTGAACGGTATCGAGGGCGTTGGCAACGTCACCGTCACCACCGATGTGATGAATGACGAGCAGCGCCGCGAGTTCCGCAACGCCGTCCGCGGCACCGCCTCCGAGCCGGTGATCCCATTCGCCCAGCCGGACTCCCGCACCCGCGTGTTCGCCGTCGCCTCCGGTAAGGGTGGCGTTGGTAAGTCCTCCGTGACCGTGAACCTCGCCGCCGCGCTGGCCGCGAAGGGTCTGTCTGTCGGTGTCCTCGATGCCGACGTCTACGGACACTCCATTCCGCACATGATGGGCTCCGAGGAAAAGCCGCACCAGGTCGACGACATGATCATGCCTCCGCAGGCGCACGGCGTGTCACTGATCTCTATCGGACACTTCGTCGACGACAACGCACCGGTTGTCTGGCGTGGGCCAATGCTGCACCGCGCTATCCAGCAGTTCCTCGCGGACGTGTTCTGGGGCGACCTGGACGTCCTGCTATTCGACCTGCCCCCGGGAACCGGCGACATCGCCATCTCCGTGGCGCAGCTCGTGCCGAACGCTGAGCTGCTGATTGTTACTACCCCGCAGATGGCCGCCGCCGAGGTCGCAGAGCGCGCCGGCACCATTTCGCTGCAGACCCGCCAGCGCATCGCCGGTGTCATCGAGAACATGAGCTGGATGGAAATGCCCGACGGCTCCAAGATGGAGGTCTTCGGCACAGGCGGCGGCGAGACCGTTGCCCGTCGTCTTACCCAGATCACCGGCGGAAAGGTCGAGCTGCTCGGCCAGGTACCGCTGGACACCGAGCTCCGCGAAGGCGGCGACAAGGGCACTCCGATTGTCCTGTCCAAGCCGGATTCGGGCGCGGGCGAGGCCCTGAACGCTATCGCTGACAAGCTGGTTGTTCGTCGCGAGTCGCTCGCAGGCAAGTCGCTCGGCTTGGGCGTGACTCCGAAGTAGGCCTTCGCTTTACGACGATCACAGCGACGCCCCCTCCCCGGTATTTTCGGTGCCGGGAAGGGGGCGTCTGCTTTTGCGGCTGCGGTGTCTGGGGCGTATGTGTTGTGGGTGTTTTCGGCGGTGCATCCATCAAAGTGGCTGCGTGCACTTACTGACTAGGTTTATGACAGTTTCGTGACAAAATTTGTGCTCAAAGTGTCATAAACCTAGTCAGTAACTTGCGGTCGGGAACGGTTTGCAACCTCTATAGGTTGTCGTCGTCAACCCAGGCCTGCACCCCACGGGGCTGCTGAGGTTGTTGCGGCTGCTGTGGTGTTTGTTGCGCTTGCTGTTGGCGGGCCTGGGCAACTGGATCCTGCCACGTTCCCGGCTGCTGGGCTGGCTGCTGAGCCGACTGCGGGAGCGGCTGCTGCGACGGAGCCGGCTGCACTGGCTGGTTCGTATTGGACTGCTGGTACTGCTGACCCGCAGGCCCGGCCGCTCCTGCCGCTCCTGCAGCTCCGGCTGCACCAGTTCCGCCACCACCCGCTGCGGGCTTACCGGAGAGCATGTCCAGGTAGGTGTCATCGCCGTCGAAAAGCGTCCTGGTGATGGCGGTCTTCGGGTTGAGACGACGGAGATCGTTGAGCTCCTGCAGCGGCTTGCGAAGATCGTCGAAGTCTTCACCGAACTCGTCCGAGAGGTTATCGCGTGCGTCATTGATTGCGGTGCGCGCAGCCAGAAGCAATGCGCGGACGTCCTCAATTACCTTCGGCAACCGCTCAGGTCCGATGAGAATTAGTCCGAGGATAAAGAGGACAAGAATCTCGCCCCAGCCAACATTAGAAAACACGTTATACCACCTTAGTTACAGTGCACCTCGCATGCAGCATTGCGCGGCCAAATCCACCAAATCTGCCAAATCCGCAGAAACCAGCCGAAACCGGTCGAAACCAGCGCCCCCCCTACTCCGGCGTGATCTTCGCCTCCAGCTCGGCTCCGTGGCGAACGATCTTCAATACCGCCTCATTACCAGCGCCAACAGTCCACAGCGCCACCGTGAGCTCATCTGCGGACGATACCGCGCGGTCTCCCACAGCCGTAATCACATCGCCTTCCTGCAGGCCTTCCCGGTCGGCAACGCCTCCCGGCAGGATGCTGGCAATCTCGGCACCAGTCAGTGCGCCATTGGAAACCGTGCGCGCTGTCACGCCAATCCCCGGATGAACCGGCTGCTCACCGGCGATGAGCTGCTCCGCGATGGCAACGGCTGAATTGATTGGAATCGCAAAGCCCAACCCCTGTGAGCCACCCGAACTACTGAAAATCACCGTATTAATACCGATAATGGCACCGCGGATATCCACCAGTGGACCACCCGAGTTACCCGGGTTGATGGAGGCATCGGTCTGAATCGCATCGGCGTAACCGTCCGTGTCGGTCCCCTCAGCAGCCAGGCGCACCGGGCGATTGAGCGCCGAGACAATGCCCGAGGTCACCGTGCCGCCAAGCCCCTGCGGCGAGCCCATCGCAATCACTGTGTCACCGACCGCAACCGCATTGGAATCACCAAGCTGCGCCACGGTCAGCCCCGCAACGTCTTCAACCTTAATTACGGCAAGGTCGGTCTTCGGGTCGCGGCCAATGATCTTGGCCGGCACCTCTTTCAGCTTGCCACCGTCCCAAAACGTTACCGAGACCTGCATATCCTGCCGGTCCGCCACCGCCGAAACGACATGGTTATTCGTCAAAATATGACCGTCACCATCAATGACAAACCCCGAGCCCACGCCCGAAACCTCACCGGCACTGACCGCAATCGACACCACCGCGGGACGAAGAGTCTCCGCCACCTTGCCGATTTCGGTCAAATCGCCGTTGCCCGGCCGCCCCTCGATCTGCTGCAGCTCCACACGCTGGTAGTCCGAGCGGAAAGTCTTGCCAGCCCAACCGCCAACAAAGCCACCAACACCGCCAATGAGCAGCACCACGGCCGACGACGCCGCAATCACACGCCACGGCACCTCGCGGCCAAAAATCACTTCCCGCGCGCTGACGCGGGGAGCCGTCTTCGGGCGAGGCTTCTTTTTCGCTTCGGGTTTGCGGGCTGGACGCCCCGTCGTCATGCGTGACGACGAATCCTGCCACGGCGAATACTCTTGGGCGGTGGCACTGGGGTCGTCGTCAAGCTTCTGCCCTGGAGCACGCTGTAACCCGCCAGTTGCGGCGGCACGATCGGAGTCCGGGGCAAACGCGGAATCATCGAAAGAGCGATGTTTGCCCACTAGTGACTACCACCTTTACGAAAACCGCGAACAATCTGCTCCAACGCGGCACTCAGCGACTCCGGCGGACGGTGCGCAAGATGCCGCGCCGACCGATGGGGCTCTGAGTCCTCGCAACTGCCTGCGAAATCAGCAATACGAGCGCGCAGCTCAGCTGGAATGTGCAAGGGCGCGCTATCACGCAGACGCTTGGCCGCCTGCCGCTGCTTCGCGACCTCCCGGCGACATTCCGGGCATGCCATCAGGTGCGCCTGCGCACGACGCTCAGCTACGACCGACAACTCGCCGTCAACAAAAGCGGCAATTGCCTCGGTGCCGAGATGCTCCGTTGACAAAAAACGCTTGTCATCGCCCTGCTGAATCACAGACTGCAGCACCTCCAGAAATCGCACCTATTTAACTAGCCCCACAATAGCCGCTCCCGCGGATTGAGTGCGGGAAATCTAGCCTGCGGTGACCGACTCCGGCAGCTCCTGTCGTTCCTTCTCCAGGCGCTCCAACGTCGCCCGCAAGCTGGAACGTGCCCGGTGAATACGCGAACGCACAGTGCCCATCTTGAGCCCAAGGGTGCTGGCAATTTCCTCGTAGGTCAGCCCCACCACATCACAGAGGACAACCACCGCGCGATAGTCCGGCTGCAGCTCAGCCAGCGCGATTTCCAAATCCGGGTCGAGCATCGCGTCATCGACGGCCTGCTCCGGGGTCTTCAGCGTACCCGGGACACGGTCGTAGTTCTCCGGCAACGCCTCCATCCGGATGACCTGCCGATGCCGGACCATATCCAAAAACAGGTTAGTGGTAATCCGATGCAGCCAGCCTTCAAAAGTGCCGGGACGGTATGACTTCAGCGAGCGGAACACACGCATGAATGTCTCCTGCGTCAGGTCTTCCGCGTCCTGCTGGTTACCAGTCAACCGATAAGCGAGCCCATAAACACTATCCGCGTGGGCCTGAACCAGCTCCGACCACGACGGCATCTCCCCCACACCTGCGTCAAAAGCCGCGGTGCCGGACAGTTGCTCAGTTACGTCAGCGGACGCGGCGTCCTCGCGGCTGGCGCCTCCGCTGACTCGTTCGGACTTGACTCGTTCGGGCATGAAGTTCAGTGTTCCTTACCAACCTTAGGTTTGTAGTGACCTTACCCTGAAAATAGTTTGAGAGTCCAGACAAGTTTGAGGCTTGTTTACCCACCTAGTCCGGCACTGACCGGCGCGCCCCGCTACCCTGCCCGAAGTTTTTTCCTACGCTATAGAACGTGTCCGAAACGAGTTCTTCTGCTACCCCGCTATCCGCACGTGACGCTATTGCACAGCACGTCAACAACACGACCGTAGTCTCCGAGGCCCTTGAAAGCGCCCGAGAGAGCGCTCGCGAATACGGAGTTGCCGTCCCCGATACGATGACCGGCGCCGCTTTGACCTCGCTCATGGCCCTGACCAGCGCCCGCCGCGACGGTCACCCCGCCGCTGTCATCGCATCGCCTGCGGCAGGCGTAGTCGGTTTGCACCTGGCCGCCGGCCTCGGCGATGACGGCGTTCTCACCTGCATCGACCCGGAGCTCGAGCACCAGTCTCTGGCGAAGTCCGCTTTCCGAGCCGCAGGCATCCGCCCCAACCGACAGCGCTTCCTGCCCTCGCAGCCACTGGAGGTCATGGATCGACTGGCCGCCGACTCCTACGACTTGGTCTACTTGGACGTCGCCCCGGCAATCCTCCGCGCCGCCCAGGAAAAGGCCTGGCCGCTGCTTCGCTCCGGTGGCGCGCTCGTCCTGACCGGCGCGCTCCTCGACGGCACTGTCGCTGACTCGTCACGCACTGACCGTGACACCGTCGCTGCCCGCGAAGCCGACGAATACATGCTCCAGCTTGACGACGCTTACGTGATGCGCCTGCCTCTAGCAGCTGGCACCACTGTGCTGGTGAAGAAGTAGTTTTCTACTGTTGGCCGGCCGGCTAGCGGCAGCGGTGGGTCACTGCGACTTACTGACTGCGTTTATGACAAAAATGGCCCGAAAA